>DYDE01000088.1 GCA_020718065.1 Marinifilum sp.
TCGGTTGTTTTATTTATAAATCATGAAGACTCAACTTCGGTTTTAAATGGATTTACCTTAAAAAATGGAAATGGAACTGTTTGGTTAGATGAGCATGGTGCCGGAATCTATAGGGAGGGCGGAGCAATACTAACTGCCTATTCATCACCAACAATAAGCAACAATCTTATTATTTATAACAATGCAATAAACCATCAGGGAATATCAAGTGCTGGAGGTGGTGGTATAAGAGCGGGTGATGGAAATCCGATGATTATTAATAATGTTATTATGTTTAATAAAGGCCTTTATGGAGGTGGTATCGTTTTAAATTATTGTGGTGCAAAAATTTATAACAATATTGTGGCATATAATTCAGGTGGAGATAATTATGGTGGAGGTGGAATGTGGTTTAATGGAAATAACTCTCATCCTGAGCTAGTTAACAACAATACCATTGTAGCAAACCATTCAAATTTAGGTGGTGGTGGTGTAAGATTTTATCCCTCATGTGTTGTGTATTTTAGAAATAATATTGTTTGGGCTAATACTTGTAATCAAAACACCCCACAAATTCAAGGCAGCACATATGTAACATACAATAATGTAGAAGGGGGTTTTACTGGAACTGGTAATATTAATCAATACCCAAAATTTAAAATTGATTCACTCTTATTGTATAGTAATTCACCTTGTAATGATGCAGGCGATCCTTCATTTATTTATAATGACATTGAAAATAGTTCTATACCCGGACATGCTTTATATCCATCTCAGGGTAATCTGAGAAACGATATGGGGGTTTATGGAGGACCATTTGCAAAAAGAATGATCCCTTTTGCAGCTATTGATAGTTTAGTTATGAATTCAACAATTAATTTTATTACCTCTGCTCCTCCTGATAGTGTTATTTATAGATATATTTTAAAAAATCAAGGAACCAATATTGCATATGTTGATAGTATAAAATTTATTAATAATACAAATAATCAGGTAAGATGTATTAATACTTTTCCAATAGTAACTCCCACCTTTGATAAAGACACCGTTGTATTATATTGGAAACCTTATCAGAATTCTTCTCTTTCCGCAACAATGTTAGTATATCATAAAGACCCTAAGCTTACAAATCCTTTCAGTGTTTCATTAAATGGAACAAATAATATTGGAATAAATGAAATTAAAACAGATTCTAAAAAAGTACTCATTTTCCCCAACCCTTCCAATGGTATTGTTGACGTTGTAATTAAAAACGAACCTTATGTACCAATAAATATTTCTGTTTTGGACACATCTGGTAGAGAAATATATAATAATAATTATATGCCTGTAGATAAAACCAAAATTTTCTTAGAATTGAAAGAATATACAAGTGGTATTTATTTTATAAAAATCACTTTTAATAATGGAAGTACTGAGTTTAGCAAGTTTGTGATAAAATAAAAGTTTCAAAGATAAATATCTTTGAAGCCTCATTATTTCGTTTTTGTCTTAATTATCAAAAAAGAAGATGTTCGGAATTTTCAAAATTCCGAACATCTTTGTTAAACATTTTTAATTCAGAAAGGTATGTGATCTTATGCGACAATTCTTGATAAACAACAAATACAGCAAAATTATCCCTCTTTTATGACGTTAGATTTTTTTATGTTAAAAGTTATAAATAAAAGAAAGTAGTCCTCTTGTATTGCCTACACCTTTGTTAGTAAGAACTTTGCCTTTACCATTTCCATTTGGTGTACCATACATAGCAAAAGTATATTCTCCTTCTAAAGCAATATTTAATTTGCCTGATATAAATACAACCCTTGGAGAAACCCTGTACACGTAATCAATATTTGCGCCTCTTGCATAGGTTGTGCCTTTAATAGAATCGTTAGATCCCATATTTTTTGTATAACCACCAAAAAGACCGAACTGTAGTTTCTTGCCATTGGTTTGAACGTCCATCCATAAAGAACCCGTATTTAGGTTTGTAAATTCCTTTGCTCCGGTTGCAGTATCTTTAATTTCTTTTACTGCATATCCACCTATCATTAAAACATCAACAGGATTTTGTGCATAAACACCTTCTAATTTAATAGAAATAGGTTTAAGTTTAACATTTACAAAAGCAATAGCAGATAAACTACTTAATGATTGATCTGTTTTATACTTACTAGTGCCTTTTACAGTATATAATTCAGGAGTAATGGTTTTATAATCTGCACCTGCACCAACTAAATAATTTGCTGAATCCGATTTATATTGCATTTGAAAATGTATATTTGGAATACCTGAGTTTCTAAGATATTTTGAACTACCTCCATCTGGACCTGTACTTGTAAAATCTCTTTGAGATAGTATACATCCAATTAATTTTAATCCACCAAAAGATTTAGAAACACGTATTTGTGGATTACGTGAAAATGGTTGGAATGGAGCTCCAGTATTAAATGATACTGTTCCTGGAAAAGATTCGGCAATAAACATAGGATTCCAATACTGGCCTACCAATAATTCAGTTGATTTCCAATTCATTTTAACAATCGCATGACGCAATCTGAATCCATTCACATCATCAAGTCCAGAACCAGAATTACCAAAAAAATCTGCTTCTATTACACCTGACGTTTTTGCACCAAAAGCATCAGGGCCAGATATAGATCCTTTTAACCTGGATTGGATCGAAAGCATATTAAAACTTGATTTTTCATTAATATCCTTGTTATTTGCATCAAACAAAGCATTATCTGGATATAACAAAAAATGACCTTCACGGATATTTACTGTTTGACGAGTATCATAAAAAATATCCGATTTCACAAAACCCGAGAATTTTATACCGAATTTTGGTTCCTCTTTTTTTTCTTGTGCATTAATAAAGAAAGGAAATAAAGTAAGAAATAATAAAAATGTGGTGGTTGTTTTCATAGGCGCTAATTTTTAAGATTAAATATTTATAAATAGCTAAGATACAAAAATCATTTTTAATTTTTGTTGATAATTTGTCTTATATGAAAAATATGACCTAATATGTATAAAACATATTAGGTCATATTAAAGTTAAGAATATTTTTTTACAAACTATTTCTTTACCCCTAAAGGCATTACAATTTTTCCAAACATTTCGTTTAGAACTTGAGCCATTCCTGCATATAATGCAGTTAAACCACAGAAAACACCTTCGTAACCAGCAATTGTGTGAACAGTATGATTTTCTGTTGCTTTTGCATAAGCAAGTAAAAAGAATAAAATCACCAAAGAACCAAACAGAATCTGCATAGCTCTGTTAAGTTTAAAAGTTCCTATAAATAAGAAAAAAGAGAAAACTCCCCAAATTCCAAGGAAACTTGCCATAGAAATAGCTGAAGGTGCTTCTCCCAAATTTGATTTTGGCAATAACATTAGAACTACCAAAGCAATCCAAAAAGCACCATAAGAAGTAAATGCAACCGTTCCAAATGTATTGGCTTTTTTCCATTCCATAATTCCTACAATAATTTGAATTAATCCTCCATAGAATAAACCCATTGCCATTATAGAGGTATCTAAGCCGAATAACCCTATATTATGAAGGTTTAATAAAATTGTTGTCATTGCAAAAGCACACAAACCCAATGGAGCAGGATTTGCGGTTGAATCTGTAATTTTTAATGTTTTTTCTTCTTGCATCGTTTTTTCAGTTTTTAAGGTTCTTTGCAAAAGTAATATTTTATTTTATAAAACATAATTGATCAAGACTTAAGAACAATTAAATTTTATTTTGTGTTTATATAAAACACCAACAACAATTACAAATAAATAAACTTTTATGTTAATAATATTAGTTTTGCCAATAAAAATAAGATTAAATTTTTTTTTGAGCTTTTTAAAAACGTTATTTTAAATAATCTATTAATTCCTATTTAGTGTTTGCATGAAAACTCAGTGTCAGATAAGAAAACGTCAAGAATGAGGCTTTCGCAGTTTTGAAAATCAAGGAGTTTACTTGGGTAAACGACTGTTTTCAAAACAAGAGTAACGAAATTATTGGCGTTTTCTTATCTGACAATATTTAACAGTTTTTAGAATTGTTTATTAATTTTAATATTGCTTCCTTTTTTATAATTAATTATATTTACAATATTTTTATATCATTTATGATTTAAGCATTCATCATTATTACTTAATATTTATGAAAAAACGAATCTTGTCATTTATTTTAATCTCCTTTTCATTTATTTGTTTACAATCACAAACGGTAACAATACCTGATATGAAATTTAAACTTGCTTTGGTTTCAAATGGTTTTGATTTAAATAATGATGGAGAAATTCAAATTACAGAAGCTGCTGCTATTAAAGAATTAGATTTAAGCAATACCGGCATTACCAATCTTTCAGGAATAGAAGCATTTAGTTCTCTTACAACTTTAAATTGCAGTTATAATAAACTTGTAAATCTTGATGTTAGTAAAAACACTTTTTTAAAAAAGTTGTATTGCGAATCTAACAAACTCGAGGGTATCATTGTTGGTAAAAATGATTCATTGCTAAGTATCGATTGTTACGATAACAAACTAAGCAGCATTGATGTAAGTCAGAATCCTTCATTATCGGTTTTATATTGCGCTTTAAACAACTTTACAAACATAAATGTCAGTCAAAACAGCAATCTTACAATATTATATTGTTCCAACAATAAACTTACATCAATTGATGTAAGCAAAAATAATCTTTTAATTTATATAGAATGTTCCAATAACAAACTAACGAACATTGATGTTAGTAAAAACAGCGAGTTAACAATTTTATACTGCTCCTATAACAATCTAACAAATATTGATATTAGTAAAAATACAGCTTTAAAATACATGTATTGCTATTATAACAAAAATAACAGCTTAAATCTGAATAACAATATTGCATTGGAGGCAATATTATGCAATGCTAATAAATTAAAAAATTTAGACATAAGTAAAAACAAGGCATTGGTTGTCTTAGATTGTAAGAAAAATTCAAAATTATCAAAAATAACTATTAACAATTCGCAGGCAGAATTAATAAAAAGCAATGAAAAGGATTGGCAGAAGAATAAGTCTGCAACCTGGAGTATTATTAATGAAGATTAGTTTTTTATCTTTTTTTAATCATTAAAAATAAACATATTGAAATGAAATTTTCTCTTTTTACAATCGCTTTTTGTTTTCTACATACCTTATCTATATGTGAAAATAATAACAATACCACTTTAATTTCAAATCAATTAACAGATTTGAATAAAGTCACTGATTTTTGTTATGATAGCATAAAAAAACACAAGTCTCATTTTATTTCTTTTTTGAAATATCACGATACACCGGTAATGAATCTTAATCTCCAACAGGGATGGAGAACAATGGGAGAGATTGCTTTTGGATTGTGCGACTACAGTTCTAGTTACAAAAATTTATTAATGCGCAAATTGTCATGTATTGAAGCAGGAAGTCAGTTTAATTTTAATCTGGACCACTTCATCATAGGACCTGAGCTAACCTACAACCATTCTGACTTCATTGTTAATTTTGGAGGAAGTATTATTTATTTCACTGATTTGAGAAAGGGAACCCTATTTATAAACCCTCATGTGGGTTTGTCTTATAACACCATATTTGATCTTTATTTTGGATACAATATTCCTCTTATGCAAAACCATATGAAATCATTGGTAAACAACTATACCATTACGCTTGCAGTACCTATTCTTAAAAGATACAATACCATGTAACCACAGTTTAATTGTTTTTATTATCAATTCCATTTAAGCATTAAATTCATTGAGATGAAGAAAATAATTACCGTTTTTGTTTTGTTTAACTTTATTATTTCAATTGGGTTTTCTCAAATCGAAAGCAACTTTAAAACAATGATCTTTTACAAACAGGGGATTGGTGTTAATGTTTCTATGACCTTAAGCCTTAATAGCGATTTCACTTTTGTAGAACATTCCGAAGCACAAAGTTGTGTCGATAGGAGTTCTGCATCCAATACAATTAGTGGCGTTTTCAAACTCGAAAAGAACAAAATAATACTTACCCCAAATCAACTGTTGTATTATGATTTTCAGGGTAATCCTTTAAAAATAGAAGGGATGGATGCTATTTTAAAGAGCAGTCTTTTTTTTACCGAATATGAAATTGTTAAATACAAAGATTTGATTTTACTTCTTTATGATAGTACCACCTCCTCTCGTTATACAAACGATTTTATAAATATTGCAAATGACATCAACAAAAAAGATGGAGAAACGGAGATCAGATACATTTGGTCCAATAAAAATGTCAATTCCTTTAAAGTTGATAAAGAGATTGTAAAAAAATTTCCTCCACCCTACAATGAATATATAATCAACAAACCAATTATTGCAAAAGTAATTAAAACAAAAACCGTAAGCAATGAAGATAAATATAAATATAAATACAAGTATCTGGATGACAATAATAAATATATTTACACATTAAATATTGGCAAAGAGGATGGAATTAGAAATGGAATGATATTGTATGCCAATGGAAAAAACAACTGTTTGTGCGAATTAATTATTTTAGAAGCAGAAAGCAACCAATCTATAGGCTTTATTTTACAATACCAGGAAGAGGATTGTAATAAAAATACAAAATATTCTACAAATCAATAGCTAATTTTGGATAAAACTTCATATTTCCAAAAAGAGAATAAAATAAAAATCAGGCAAAATATAAATAGTACAAGCTCAGCATAATCATAAAAAGAAACATATAGATGTTGATGCTGATAAATGATTTCTTTAAATTAAAATCTGCAAACTTTCCGAAAGAAAGCAAGGTAAATATTCCCACAAAAAGAATATTTAATATTAAAATTGAAATAAAAAAAGCCTGCGAGATGTTTTTTACAAACAATGGGATCATAATAGAAGTGGCAGAAGTGGCAACTATCCACGAAAATATTATTATTTTAAGGTTTCTTGGATTTACTGTTTGATTGATGGTGGGGAATCCTGCTTCTTCATATTCTTTTCCATATTTAAACATCAGCAACCAAAAGTGTGGTATTTGCCATATAAAAATGAAGAAAGCAATAAATATGATTGTTGATTCGAAAAGATAACCTCCGGCAGCCGTCCAACCCATTAAAACAGGAACAGCTCCGGTTAATGAACCAGGAACAACAGCAAATGGCGTGATCTTTTTTAGATTGGTATATAATAAATTATACCAGGCAATGTTGAACGCTCCTAATAAGGTTGTAACCAATCCAAAAAAGAGATATAATAAATCGATTCCAAGAATAATAAAAACAATAGAAACAATTAAAGCAAGTTGAGGAGATATTTTTCCTGAAGGAATTGGCCTGTTTTTGGTTCTGCCCATTAAGGCGTCGTATTTCCTTTCCTGAAATTCATTTAATGCACTTGATCCTCCGGCAAGAATGAACACACCCAATGCTAATTTTATAATTTGAAGATCGAAGCTACCTGTATAAACAATATATCCGGTTATAGCAGTAAAAGTAACTGCAAGCGAAACCTTGTATTTTATCAAGGGAAAAAGAATATGTAAAAAGGAGGGTTTCAGATTATTTATCTTTTATGGTCTTAAGGTATTCATTTATTACTGGGACATCCTTTTCTTTAATTAATCCCTTGTATGATTTCATGATTCCCTGGTTATAATCAACAGCAATGTCTTTATTAGGATCAAAAATCGATGTTTTGATATAATCATCATCTACTATTATAGTTCTTTTCGTTCCATCGGTCAACACTTCAATAGAGGAGCCATATAAGCCTTTAAATGAGGGTCCAACAAGTTTTACACCATCAGTAGAATGACAAGAAAAACAGCCATTCTTTTCGAGTAGTTTGTACCCTTCGTTATTATCTTCCACTTTTTTAACAGGCAAAGCTGCCAGCCATTTTACATAATAGTCATTGGTAACTATTTTTACAATAGCAGACATATACGAATGACTTACCCCGCAATATGCCGAACAAAGCAAATCAAATTCACCAATTTCTCCTGGAATAAACCATGTATAATTATTTTTACCGGGAACCACATCTTCTTTAACCCTGAATGCAGGAATAAACAAACCATGTATGACATCTTTTGAAATCAGGTTTAATTTTACAGATTTATTGATCGGTAATACCAAAGTGTCGGATTGTTTATTGCCAGAATATTCAAATGTCCATTTCCACATTCTGCCGATTACATTAACTTCCATAGCATCTTTTGGTGCTTTACGCATAGGAAGAAATCCTTCCCAACCTACATAAAACATAAAAAGAACTAAAATCATAGGAATGGTTGTCCAGGTAAGTTCTAATAATGAGCTGTCTTTTATCTGAACTGCTTTAATATTCTTTTTCCTGTTATACTTTACAACGAAAACAATCATGATTGTAGTAAGTAAAACAAGGAAAAACAAAGAGATTCCTAAAATAATCAGAAATGCTTTATCAACATCATGAACAAAATTCGAAGCGTTTGAGAACATATAAGTTATTTTTATTATCTATATGAATAATCAATAAATGTAATGAGAACAATGGCAGCAAAAAGTAAAAATATCATACTCACCAATAACCGGAGTAATAAACTTTCGTATTTCAAATGCATAAAATAGGTTAAAACCATAAAACCCTTAAACCCTGCAATTAATAATGCAATGGTTACGGTGAAGGATGCCAGATTATAAGAAGTAACACTAATGGTTAAGAAAGTAAAAAACATGAGCACCAATAAAACTCTTGCTAGTACTTTATACTCTGTAATATGTGAACCGTTGTTTGACATATCTATTTATTTTAACTTAGGTAATTAAATACATTAACGGGAAAAGGAAAATCCAGATCAAATCTACAAGATGCCAATACAAAGCTCCGTTTTCAAGCAGAACATATTTCTTATGATGAATACTTCCATTTTTTACTTTAAAATAAACAACAATCAACAAAATCATTCCAACAATAATATGTAAAGCATGCAGACCTGTCATAAAAAAATACAAACTAAAATACAACAAATGTCCTCTTTCGAGCAAAGCCATTAAATCTGAACCAGGATAAAGACCATGATGGATTTTTGCACCCCATTCGAAATACTTGTTAATCAGAAAAATGAGAGCCATCACCAAAGTAATAGCAATCATTCGCAAAGCCAGTTTTTTATTGTCCTTTTGCATTGCTGTTAAAGCCATCGCTATGGTCATACTGCTGAAAAGAAGAACTATAGTATTTATTGCACCAATGGTTACGCTTAACTCTAAGCTTCCTTCATGGAAATTTGTCGGATATTGGGCTCTGTAAATTGAATAAACCAGAAATAAACCCCCAAATAAAAGAAGTTCTGTAAAAATAAAAAGCCACATTCCCAATTTGGATGCTTCGTCATCTCTGTGTTCTTCTATATGTGTTGTATGTTCACTCATTGCCATTTTATTTTCTAAATATAATCATAAGGATTTTTCTTAACAACAGGTGCTTCGTCAAAGTTCTCTAATGATGGTGGTGAAGGAATCTGCCATTCGAGGGTTGAACCATTCCAGGGATTTGCCGGTGCAATTGCTCCCTTTCTCACTCCTAATATCAGATTATAAACCATTAATATAAGTCCGGTAATTAAAATAAATCCTCCTATAGTAGAAATTACGTGTCCTGTTTGAAATTGAGGTAAATAATCGAAGTACCTTCTGGGCATACCCTGAATTCCAATAATGAATTGAGGAAAATATAAAAGGTTAAACCCTACAAAAATGATTCCCCATGCAATATTTGCACGTTTGAAGTTATACATTCTGCCATACATTTTTGGCAACCAATAATGAATAGCAGCAAAAAAAGCAAAACCCATACCTCCAAAAATAATATAATGAAAATGGGCAACAATAAAAGAAGTATCGTGTACTTGGATATTGGTGGCAACAGAACCTAAAAGAAGTCCGGTTAGTCCTCCTATCATAAAAAGGAAAATAAAAGCAAGTGCGTATAAAAAAGGAGGTTTTACATCAATCGATCCTTTATACATGGTTGAAATCCAATTGAACACTTTAATTGCACTTGGTACTGCAACTATAAAAGTTAATAAAGAAAAAAACCATCTGGCCTCTTCACTCATTCCAGATGTGTACATATGATGTCCCCAAACCAGAAATCCAACAGCTGCAATTGCAATACTTGAGAATGCAATTGCTTTATAACCATAAACCTTTCTTTGGCAAAAGGTAGGAATTATTTCTGTAATAACTCCCATTGCCGGAAGTATCATAATATAAACAGCCGGATGTGAATATATCCAGAACAAATGTTGAAACAACAAAGGATCCCCTCCCAAATCAGGATTGAAAAATCCGATACCAAACATACGTTCAGCAATTAACATTAACAATGTAATTCCTATAATTGGAGTTGCAAGTAACTGTATCCATGCTGTAGCATAAATCGACCAGGGAAACAATGGCATATTGAAGAATTTCATACCAGATGCTTTCATCCTGTGAACTGTTACAATGAAGTTTAATCCGGTTAATATGGACGAAAAGCCAAGCACAAATGCTGCAGTTGTTGCCATTATGACATTTGTTCCTGTTGCAGTACTATAAGGAGCATAAAAAGTCCATCCGGTATCAGGAGGTCCATGTTTTAAAAATTGAGAAGCTACCGCCAAAATACTTCCGAAAATAAATATCCACCAGGAGAAAAGATTTAATTTGGGAAAAGCAACATCTTTTGCCCCTATTAATATGGGTAAAAAGAAATTTCCAAACACAGCAGACAATCCTGGAATTACAACCATAAAAATCATAATAACTCCATGAACGGTAAATATTCCATTGTATGTTTGTGGTTTCATGATCGTTTCACCAGGAGCTATCAACTCCAATCGCATCATTAATCCCAATATCGCTCCTACAAAGAAAAAAGTAACGATTGCATATAAATAGAGCAGTGCAATCCGCTTATGATCTGTAGCAAAAATCCAGGAAAACAATCCTTTAAATTTTCCTTTGTGTTTCAGATAACTAATGTATTCTATTTCATTGTTCATCATTCCTTAATTTTTTCTTTTTAGGTTTAACCAAAAAAATCACTATAAAAACGATTATGAAGAAAACAATCAACGTCCCTGCCACTTTTGTAACATCTAAAGAAAATCGCTTGTTGTCCTGATCGTAACTATAGCAA
The DNA here is from genome assembly GCA_020718065.1 of Marinifilum sp. Lineage (GTDB taxonomy): Bacteria > Bacteroidota > Bacteroidia > Bacteroidales > CG2-30-32-10 > CG2-30-32-10. The sequence continues at coordinate 11,146 of DYDE01000088.1, forward strand.
AACATCATTATTTTTTGTATTGTTGGTCTGGGTTGTTCGGCATTTGCTTCAATTATTGCCATTTTAAAATCGATGGGTAAAAAAGTGATGCCATAAAGGTATCTGGTAATTTTTCCGGTAGGACTAATGGCAATAATAGCGGAGGGGTGAACAAAATCGAGCCCTACTGCTTTGGTTTTAAATCCTGCTGCATCGGTTATTTTAAAAATTGTCAAACTATCGGTTGTAAGAAACATCCAACCATCACTTTTACCTTTGGAGTATCTTTTGGTAAACATTTCCTTTTTGTTCTTTGCTTTTAAAGGAGTGTCTCTAAAATTAAAACTGATGGTAATTACTTGATAATCTTTACCTAATTCCATTTCAGTTTTCTGAATAACACTTCCTACACCTTCTAAAAGTGGACTGCAAAGTCCAGGGCAATCGAAATATACAAAAGACAATATAGTAGGCTTGTTGATAAGCTGTTTGAGAGTTACTGTGTCGAACTTATCGTTTACAAATTTTAAATCCAGAGGGATATTTTCTCCCAGATGTTCTATAACACCAACTTCTGTTGACTGATCGACCTGAGCCTGCGTTCTTACAATAAATAGTAAAAGAACAATAAAATTAAAAATGAGTTTTTTTATCATGGTTTTATTCTTTTGTGTTTTTAACTTTCTGAGCATCTAAATGAACTGCTATCATAAGAGCACCACCCATTAAGGCAGTATCTTTTAATAATTCTACAAGGGCAAGTTCTGCATTTACAGTAAACAAACCGGGTATATGAATGGTGGTAATAAAAATCAACAATAAGCCCGCCAGTGAAAAACATGTTATTTTAACAAACTTATTAAGGATAATGCTAATGCTTGCTAATATTAGTAGTACTCCGGTAAATAGCACCGTAAATGCTCCTCCGGGAATAAATGAAGACATCATGCCTAAAAAAACATTGGTCATCAAAAAATGGTTCAAACCAATGATCCCAAAGGGCAATGCAAATAATATTCTTCCAATGATCGCTAAACTTTTCATATGTTTATTTTATTAATTATTACCGAGTTTTCTTAATTTCATCAAACTATAAATAATATAAAGTAAAACAGCGCCTACTATCAAAACAATTGAGGTATAGGTAATGATGATCCATATGGGTGCCTTTTTCAACACGTTCCATATTGCTCTTTTTTCTGTTAAACTGGGTTTGTCGGTTGGTATGCCTGCTTTAAATTTACTTTGGGTTTCTACTTCTCCATAAATCTCATCGCTTACCTTAACAACCAAATCTACATTTCCGGTTTTGTCTCCCGGCAGATCCTTTGGAAAATTAAAAGTAGCAATTCCTTCGTTGTTGGTTCTAACTGTTTTGTCAATTTGTAATTTCCCAAAATACCTCAACACAAAAAGCATTACTTCTGCATCTTTCAAAGAAACAACACCAGAAGTTTCATTCGCTTTAACATCTACCTTCAGTTTATTGGTCAATGAATCGAAATCCATCTTTATTTTTATCAGATTGCTTTTAGATGTGTTTGTTTCTGAAACAATCTGTACATATTTCTTATTTAAACTTCTGATATAAGATGTTAATTTCCAACGTTCTTCTTCCGAAAGTATCACTTTAAAAGAGGGCATCAGCATTCTTCCTGTTGTAATTATAAAGAACAATTCTCCATCAGTACGTTCCTGCGTTTTTACACTTGCCAGATCGGGTGGTATGGGATTTAATGTTTTCAGGCTATTATCCTTGCCGAGATTTCCATGGCAGGACATACAATTTTTGGTATATATTGCTTCCCCTTCTGATATGGTTTGGTTGGTAAATTTAAAATTGGCGTTTTTTGTTTTTTTATCATCTGGGATGTCCCAGTTTTGGGCAAATGAATGCAAATAAAACAAAGTGGTTATTAAAAATGTCAGGCTTATTTTTATAAAATGGTGTTTTCTAAACATAATTAATTTTCGTTTTGGGTTTCTTCGTTTTGATGAATTGATTCGTGAACAGGAATTACCGGTATCAACTTCGATAATAGCGTAATAATTATCAGTACCAAAATAAAAGGAGCTATTGTGATTAATGTTTCTGTTAATGTTGGGGAATAGATTTTGAAATTGAGAGGAACATTCTGTATAGGCAGGTAAGGATGCTCCTGTGTGGGGACAACAATAATATAACGCTTAAACCAGGCTCCCACAATTACAAAAATTGCAATGATTGTTATAGGCAATGGTTTTCTCATCTTTCTGAAAAGAAGCAAAAGAATTGGCAATACCAGTCCTAAAATTTGAACTGCCCAAAACATTAATGCATAGGAACCTGCAAATAAATCATTTAGATGTATGGCATCGAATTTTTTCATCTTATAAGCGGGAACCATAAATTCATTTAAATTAAAATAAAGATAAACCAAAGAAACCAGCACCAGAAGCTTGCCCATTTTATCGAAATGCAAATCGGTAATATAGTCTTGCAGTTTAAAGTTCTTTCTGTAAAAGAACATAGCAATAATAACAGCAGCACTACCAGAAACAAAAGCACCGGTAACAAAATAGGGACCGAATATGGTAGAATCCCAACCAACCCTCGACGTGCTGGCAAACAACCAGGAAGTAACTGTATGTATCGCCAAAGCTACAGGTATAATTAATATCGCCAATATCCTTGTTGAATTTTTGATGATCTTTTCCTGTTCCAAAGAACCATTCCAATTGAGCGAAAGTATCTTATATAACCATCTGTTTAGTTTGGGTATTTTTTCTAATTTATTGTAACAGATTTTCATATCTGGTATCAGGGGCAAATACAGAAGCAAAGCACTTATTACAACATAAACTGAAACAACTGTAATGTCCCAGACAATGGGTGACTGAATACGTCCATAAATAAACACATACATCAATCTCTCCGGATGTCCCATATCCGAAATAATTACCAAACCAGCCACAGCAGCAAAAGCCAAAGCAATTATTTCAGCAATTCTTGCCAGAGGTGCTGCCCATTTTGCTCCTGAGAGACCAAGAACGGCACTGATAAGCATACCTATCAAACTTGTTGCAACAAAAAACACAAAGTTAGAAATATACATTCCCCACGAAACATAATCTCTTAAACCGGTAACAACCATTCCGTTTTTTAATTGCAAGGTATATGCATACAAACATATTACCAACGAAATTCCTAAAAATCCCATCCAAAGCACAAAAGCTTTATTGAGCCGAATTGGCCTAAGCAGGTCGGTGGTGATTTTATCTGTTTTTGATTGATCTAACATATGTCTTTTGTCAATTAATCTTTGTTATTATCTAAATGTTCTTCTGCTTCGGATTTGTCTTTTTCCTGAAATGGAGCGGTTCTGTTTTTTGGTGGCAGATAATAAACCCTTGGCTCTGTTCCCAGTTCTGGCATTAGTCTGTATCCGGCATTTTCTTCCAGCAGCTTTTTCAACCTTACGGTTTCTTTTGTTGTGCCATTGGTAACTGCATCTTCGTTTTCATCACCAAAATAATATACACCATTGGGGCAGGCAGAAACACAATAAGGCATTTTACCCTCACGCAACATATCGGCACTAAATAAACATTTGCTTATGGTTCCTTTTCGCTGAGGAACATTTAATTCTACATTATAGGTTTTGTTTTTATCTTCTTCTTCCAGTACAGGGGTTGCCCAATTGAAAACCCTTGCACTATAAGGACAAGCAGCAATACAAAAGCGACATCCAATACACCTTTCGTTGTCAATTAAAACAATTCCATCAGGACGTTTAAAAGTGGCATCTACCGGACAAACTGCAACACAAGGAGGATTGTCGCAATGCTGACATGGTTTTGCCATATAAAAAGGAGCTGTGTTTTTACCCTCCTGCATTTTCAGCACATTGATGTGGTGTTGTTCTGGTCTCAAATGATGTGCATTCTGGCATGCCGACATACATTTGCGGGCATTTTTGCATTTCGAAAGATCGACCACCATCACCCAACGTTTGCCTGCTATTCCTTCTCTGCCTTCTTTTTGCAGGAGTGTGAGATCTTCAGCCTTTGTTATTTTTACTTTGGTGGTATCGTTTTTATCTATTTCGAGCAATTCATTCTCGGCGGTAAGTACTTTTATTCTGGCTCCTGGTGTTTTCTTTTTATCATATTTGATGCCTGCCAAAATTGCAGAACCTGCAAATACAGAACCCACTCCTACCAATCCTATATTTTGTAAAAAATCTCTTCTCGATTTCTTCTTCGGCTTTTCTTCTTTTTCACTCATTTCTTGTATTCTTCAGTTTATTTAAATTCGTTAAAAGAAAATTATTTATACAAATATCAAAAAAATAATTGAATATAAATTATTTAAGTACCTAAAAAAAACATTGACATTTATCAATGTTTAAGTTTGGTATAAATGGTGTTTTTTGTTCTGTAAAAGGAAGGCACATAGGTTTTATTAAAAAGGAAGAGAGGAAATGGAAACGATGTTTGAATGTATCGGGACAGCATCTTGAGGTGTGGAAATGAGATATTGAAATGTCGGGACGATGTCTTGAATTCTCCAGAAGGTATCTTGAAGTGCTCGGACGTTGTCTTGAAGCTTTCGGGAAGGTATCATGAAGTCTCCGGATTATATATTTGCATTTTGATATAAAAACTTCCGATTCATCCCCGTTTTACATCTACTTTTATTTTGTGTTTTTTAATACCATGCATAGCCCTAATCATGATGTTTACAGTTCAATCTATTAATAAATTACCCATTTTTTATTGCTATTTACAACTCGTTGGGATGAGGCTGCACCTCACTACTACTATCTCTCAGGCTTTACCTGCATCTTTTCTTCTAAATTCCATTAAAAAATTTGCGTCTCAGCAATTTTGCAAATACATTTTATTCTCTATTTTCCTCTGAGTTCTCAGTGACTTCAGTGGTAAAAATTGCGTCTCAGCGTCTTTGCAAGAAATTTCTTCTGACTTCTGACTTTCGACTTCAAGCTTTTGACAATTCGCATCTTTGCGAGAAATATTTAATTCTAAATTAAATTAAAACTTTAATTCCTCGGTTTATTAAATCAATAAAATTTATTGTAAGTTTGTTTCGATTTATGAAAACACAATACCAAATTTTATGAATATAATGAATAGAAATACTGCTCCGGAAATAAAAGCAATTAAAAAGCTTGAAGTTATTCAGCCAAAACAATATTTTCTTAAAAACAATATTCCTGTTTATTTTATTAATGCAGGTACGCAGGATATCATTAAAATTGAATTTATATTTGGTGCGGGCACCTATTATCAACAAAACAAACTTGTTGCCCAGTTTACCAATAAAATGCTGATAGAAGGCACCAAAAACCAAACAGCCAACGAGATAGCTGATAAAATTGATTTTTATGGAGCATTTATCCAAACCGAAGTAGAAAAAGACAAAGCCTATATTGCACTTTATTGTCTTAATAAACATTTGGTAAACGTGCTTCCCACTTTTGAAGAGATCATTAAAAACGCAGCTTTTCCCGAAAATGAATTTGATATTTATCTCCAAAATCAAAAGCAACTCCATACAATAAATACCCAGAAAGTAAATTACCTTGCCCGTTTAAAGTTTCCATCATTGGTGTTTGGAGATCATCACCCCTATGGAGTGAGTGCTGACATAAAAGACTACAACAATTTAAAAAGACAGGACCTGATCGATTTTTATAAAAAGCATTACAAAGCAAATAATTGCAAAATAATAATTGCAGGA
>DYDE01000089.1 GCA_020718065.1 Marinifilum sp.
AATAAAACAACCGATGCGGTATCTGCATGCGAGGGAGAGCTCCCATTTATAATAGTATTCAGCACATCATTATAATTTGCACTAAAAAGATAATTGCTGGTTAAAACAATATTTTTACCCTTAAAATTAATATTTTCTAAATAATTACCAGGTTGAACAACAATAGTATCTCCATTAACAGCATGATTGATGGCTGATTGTATGGTCGGGTAGGTTCCCGGAACATATATCCTTACCGCATATGTCATAAAATAACTGAAGGATAAAAGAATAAACAATGTTAAAGTTCTTCGCATAATGAGTTTTTTTAATAATGTTAATATTGGTTTAATTGACCGCAATTTAAAATAATTACTTGCTCTGAATTCTATTTATGGTAGGCAAATAGGTATAGAATTATAAAAACATACAAAATTTAAAACTGATTTTGCTTTTTATATTGGGCAGGAGTTAAATTCATTTGTTTTTTGAATGCATTATAAAAGGTTAATTTTGAATTAAAACCAACAGATTTACCAATAGCTTCTATGGTTAAATTGTTATAACTTTTGTCGCATAACCTTTTTTTGGCTTCATCAATTCTTTTTTGATTAATAAATTCATTGAAGTTCTGTTTGTTTTTTTTGTTGATAGTGAGTGAAAGTGAATGGTATGAAACATTTAATTTCCCAGCAATCAATGGTAGAGAAATATTATTTTGTAGGTAAATATCTGTTTGACTGAATAATTCATTGAGTTTTTTGTGAATAGCATCCATTTCGTATTCGTTTAAACTGGTTTGCTGGTTTTTCTTATTGTCATTTATCACTTCCCGAATGGTTTGTAAATTAAGAAAAATCTCAGGCTTGAAAAAAACCTTATAAATAATAAAAAAGTAAACAACTGAATTAAGAATAGGAACATAAAGAAGGGATTCTACATGAAAACTAACAAAAACAGGAACTATCGTTATAACCAACAGTATATTAAGAATAATTAGCAGTTCTTTCATCCATTGGCGCAATTCATCCGAAATATAATCAATTTCTTTAATCTCCTTGTTATACTTTCTTAGCTGGTATATTATTATTGGCATATAAATTAAAAATTGAATATAAAAAATGCTTCCTAAAATGTAATGGTATTCAAAATTCCCCTTTTGTAACCATATTATTTTCTCATTTGCCGAGAGCATAAAAAAAGGCAGGAAAAACACAATAATTGCAAGAGAAGGAATATAATGTAAAATATGGATTAATTTGATTTTATAGTTTTTATAAAATAATAGTTTGAAATAAAAATAAAAAGAAGGAGGAATGGCAAATAAAAAAGGCAGATGTATTTTAATAAGATGTGGAAAATGAAAAAAAACCTTTTTTTCAACATAAAAAGCATAAAAGACATTCTGAATTATAACGAAAAAAATAATTGTAGCCAGAACTTTATTTGCCCGAAGATTACCTTTTTTCAAAAAAAACAGAAAAAAGGTAATCAAAAGAAAATTAATATTAATTACTAAATCAGTTATATATAGAATTAGCTTAAACATAATAAATTGTAAGATATTTAAATGACATTTTCTTACTTTGCAAATTCTTAAAATCTATTAACCTGAGTTCGGGATAACAATACAATATAAATTATTAAACAACAATGACTTTAAACGAATTCTTTAGTGTTATTTTGTGTTTTAGTGCTTTGGTGGCTTAATTTTTTTGCCACTAAAACTCCAAAACACCAAATTTCACCAAAAGTTATAATATAGGTATGTAAGTCATTATTCAATATCATTTATTTTATCCCGAACTCAGGTTATTATTAATTTTTACAAAATTAACAGTTATTACCAAAAGAAAATAATAATATGTTTTTAATTAATTGAGAATCAAAAACAATCTTTTTAAATTGACGAATAACCCAATTACAATAATGTCTCTCTTTTATTAATTAAATGATAAATCCTTTTAAAATACAAAACAATATATTTATTGTTTAGATAAAATTTTAATTTTGGTATGTAATTTGATGGAAAATAGGCTTGCAATGATATGAAAGTATTTTTAAAAATAATTTTCGTTTTCATTTTTGTTTGTGTTGGATTTTATGATGCTGTTTCCCAAACAGACACATCTAAAACTGATATGACTTTTGATTTTGGTCTTACAAGAAGTCGTAATATTCGTGTATGGCCATTGGTTGTTAGAACAAAAACACCAGACTATAATAATCTTCAGATCTTATTTTCAATTTACGGATATAAAAAAGAGTTTAAAAGCCATAAAGTTCATACCCATTTACTCCCATTGTATTGGAAAACAAAAGATTCACTAAGTAGCGATTTGCGATTTTTAACAATATATTATCCATCTTTAATCAGTATTAGTAAAAATAAAACAGCAGATAGCCTCCGATCTTTTAAGTTTTTCGATCTGGCTCCTCAGATTAACTTCATGGAAATTACCAAATCGACCAATGGAACCTTTGTTCAAAATAATTTATTTTTCTTTATTTGGTATAAGAATAACAGGGAACTCAATAAAATGTATTTTGTTACATTTCCTTTGTATTGGTCGTTTAAAAACCCAGAAAGAACCTCTTCTACTTTTGTTCCTCTTTATTCTTATGGCCGGTTTAACCAGCAAAAAGGGAAATACCTTGCTGTTACTCCTTTGTTCTGGCATATTAATAATGGAAATTTAAATAAAAATGTGCTGTTTCCATTATGGTGGAACAAAAAAACCGAAACGGATGCAGGTATAAGTACTTCGAATGTTATTTTCCCAATTATTTGGAGTTCGAAGACTCCAGCCAGAAATACGTTTACTTTTTTCCCTTTGTTTTCCAGAACACATTCCCGAATTTATAAAAATGATCGTTTGATGCTTACACCTTTATTCTGGCATGTTAGCAACAATAGTGAAAGTTCAAATATATTATTCCCGATTTGGTGGCAAAAACAAAGCAAAACAGGCAGTAATCCCAAATCTTCCAATGTTGTATTTCCTGTTTACTGGTATAAAAAAGATAATTATTCTGAAAAAGAAATTGTGTTTCCCATAGTCTGGAGTATTAAAAATTCCGAATACCAATCACTGACTTTTTTTCCCTTGTTTTCAAGAGGCTTTTCTCCAGATAAAAGCAAAAGCCATTTAACATTAAGCCCTTTGTTTTGGAAAATAAAAGACGGAGAAGACATACAAAATATATTATTTCCTATATTTTGGGCAAATAGAAATCAAAACATTGACAATAAAACATTGTTTCCTATTATCTGGAGCAGAAAAAACCCAGCATATCATTCTTTTACCTTTTTTCCTGTATTTTCTAAAGGTCAATCAACAGATAGCATGAGGAGTCATCTTATGTTGTCTCCATTTTTGTGGAGATACAAAGATCATGATTTAAATTTAAATTTACTTTTACCTATTGCCTGGCAAAAGAAAACAGGAGTAGGAGAAAATCAGAAAATAAAAAATGTATTGTTTCCAATATATTGGTCCATTAAAACGCAATATGTTGATAACAAGATACTTTTTCCTGTGATTTGGAGTCTAAAGAATTCATATTATCAATCGTTTACTTTTTTACCCTTATTTTCAAAAGGTCATTCTGCTGATAACACAAAAAGTCATTTAATGTTAACTCCTTTATTGTGGCGTTTCAAAGATCATGATTCAAACTTAAATCTTCTTTTGCCTATTGCCTGGCAAAAGAAAACAGGAACAGGCGAAAATCAGAAAATTAAGAATGTTTTGTTTCCAATATATTGGTCAAATAAAACCCAATATATTGATAATAAATTACTCTTTCCTATAATTTATAGTCTTAAAAATCCTTATTACCATTCTTTTTCTTTTATTCCTTTATTTTCTATAGGTCATTCTCCCGATAGTACAAAGAATCACCTTATGTTAACCCCTTTATTCTGGCATTTTAAGAATAATGATTCGAAATTAAATTTGTTTATGCCTGTTGCCTGGCAAAAAAAATCAGGTATAGGTGAGGATAAGAAAATTTCTACAGTTATTTTCCCAATATTCTGGGCTAAAAAAGATAAGTTCTATAATAATAAGATACTTTTTCCTGTAATTTTGAGTCTTAAAAATCCTTACTACAACTCTTTTACCTTTTTTCCCTTGTTCTCTAGTGGAAATTCTTCTGATAGTTCATCTAGCCACCTTGTTATATCACCTTTATTTTGGCATTTCAATAAAAAGAACGAAAACAAGGATGTCTTTTTCCCTTTATGGTGGCATTATAAAACAGGAAATGGAACAAATACAAAAATTTCGAATGTTGTTTTTCCTTTGTATTGGGCAAAGAAAAACAAATACCGAGATAATAAAGTATTATTTCCATTGGTTTGGAGTTTAAAAAACCCAAGCTATCATTCTTTTACTTTTTTCCCTTTATTTTCAAAAGGTCATTCTACAGATAGTATATCAAAACATATGGTAATTACTCCTTTATTTTGGCATATTAAAAACAACGAGGGTTCTTTTAATGTTTTTTTTCCTTTTGGTTGGCAAAAAATAAAAGGTTCTGGTGAAAATCAAAGTAGATTTAATGCATTTATCCCTCTTTATTGGGCTAAAAATGACAATAACCATAACAACAAAATCGTTTTTCCATTGGTTTGGAGCTTAAAAAACAAATCTTATCATTCATTAACCATTATACCCTTCTTTTCCAGAGGACATTCAACAGATAGTTTATCTGAACATTTGATGTTAACACCTCTATTTTGGCATTTAAAAAACGAAAACTACAAAAAGAATGTTTTCTTTCCGATATGGTGGCAAAAAAGTACTTTGACAGGAGAAAATAAGCGTATTACAAATTATATATTTCCCTTATATTATTCTAAAAAAGACAAGGAGCAAAATAATAAAATCTTTTTTCCATTTGTTTGGAGCCTGCAAAATTCAAAATACCATTCTTTTACATTGTTTCCTTTGTTTTCAAATGGACACTCCACTGATCGAAAATCCAGCCACCTAATGTTAACCCCATTGTTATGGGAATTCCAAAAGGAAAATTCATCACTTGCAATTATTTTTCCTTTTAGTTGGATCAAGAAAAAGAAAACAGATGATGGTGATCACTTAACCCAGATTATTTTTCCTATTTATTGGGCAAAAACAGATAAATATAAAAACAATAGGGTTTTATTTCCTATTATGTGGAGTTTGAAAAATCGAAATTATCATTCTTTCACTATTTTCCCTTTATTTTCAAAAGGTCATTCTACAGATAGTATTGATTCACACCTGGCAATATTGCCATTATTCTGGCATTTTAAGAAAAATGAGTTAGCCAATAATATATTTTTTCCACTATGGTGGCAAAAGGAAAAAGGCAGTGGTGACAACACCTGTATTTCAAATTATATTTTACCTATTTATTGGTCAAAGAAAGATAAAAACCACAACGAAAAAGTATTATTTCCTATAATATGGAGGATTAAAAACCCTTATTATAATTCATTTACCTTTGTTCCTTTGTTTTCTAAAGGTCTTTCTCCCGATTCATCAAAAGCTCACTTAATGATCACTCCTTTTTTCTCTCATTTTAAAAAAGGGAATGATATTAAAAACACTTTTTTTCCAATTTGGTGGCAAAAGAAAACAGGCTTAGGTGAAGATAGAAAAACAACAAATTATGTATTTCCTGTTTATTGGTCAAAAAAAGATAAATACCAAAACAACAAAGTTTTATTTCCTATCATTTGGAACCTAAAAAATCCATATTATAACTCATTTACTTTTGCACCATTGTTTTCTCAAGGGCATTCTGCTGACAATACAAAAGCTCATAGGATGCTTACTCCTTTGTTTTGGCATTTTAAAAATGAAAATAAAATTAGAAATATATTTTTCCCACTATGGTGGCAAAAGAAAACAGGTATTGGTGAAGACAGAAAAACAACAAACTATATTTTCCCTTTATATTGGTCGAGAAAGGACCTGACCCACAATAACAAAATTCTATTTCCAATCATATTTAGGATCAAAGACTTTTATTCTCAGTCTTTTACAATCTTTCCATTATTTTCTGCAGGACATAAACTCGATTTTAGCAAACGTCATTTAGTAGTTACTCCTTTGTTTTGGAATACAAAAAATGGAAACATACAAAGAACAACTTTAATTCCATTGTTTTATTATTATGCAAACAGCAAGGATAATGAAAAACGATTTAATATATTATATTTTCTTGCAAGGTATAAAAATCAGAACGAAAGAAAAACTTTTAGCTTATTGTGGCCGCTTTGCGAATCTATAAAAGATGATAATTACAAATACTTCAGGTTTGCACCAATTATTTGGTTTAAAAAATCGCTTACTTCAAATTATTTTTCAATACAACCATTTTATTTTCAGAGCAACGACAGCATTGGCTCAAACAAAAGAATATTCTGGGAATTGTTTACTTATAAAAACATTCATAACATTAAAACATCCAGAAATATATTATGGAAAGCTTTGATATGGGATAAATATAATAATACAGATCATGAGTTCAGAATATTTTATTTTCTTTATGCCAATGTTAATAAAAGCGGTTACAAAGAAAAAGGTATTTTCCCATTTTTTAGTTTCAAAAAGGAAAGCAATGGAAGTCGTTCAAATTCTATATTCCTTTCTTTTTATAATAGCTCAAAACGCCTAATTCCCAATACTAGCGAGTATTATATGGAAGACAAGATCTTCTGGATCATAAGAATCCGTTCAAACTATAAAGCATTAGAAGAAAAAGGGCTGAAATATAAGTAACGAATTCAATATCTTTAAAGCGCTTTTGAACTTCCGCAGAATTTTAAGAATTAAAGAGAAAGGCTTTCAATAGTTCTAAGTAATCCAACATTAAAAGGAGCCAACACCTTATAACCAAGCATTTTTTTAGCTTTTTCGATAGAGGCAAGGGAGTGTTTTACATCCCCTTTTCTTTCAGTATTAAATACAGGCTGTATGTTTTTTATTAACAATTCATTGATCGTTTCAACCAACTGAATAAGATTATATCTATCGCCACAAGCTATATTAAACATCTCTCCAGCCACATTCTCGGCAGTACAAGCTAACAAATTTGCTGAGATTACGTTTTCAACAAAGGTAAAATCTCTTGATTGCATTCCATCACCGTAAATAATTGGTTGCTTATTATTTAAAATTGATTTAATAAATTTTGGAATAACTGCGCTATATTGTGATGTTGGATCCTGATTTGGACCAAATACATTAAAATAGCGTAAACATACCGTTTCTAATCCATATATTTGATAATATATCTGACAATACCGTTCACCTGCATATTTACTTAAAGCATAAGGAGATAATGGAGCTATTTCCATCGATTCTTCTTTTGGCAATGCTTTACTATTTCCATATACAGAAGAGGAGGAGGCAAAAACAACTCGTTTAACTCCAAATTCTTTTGCCGCTTCCAAAACATTTAATGTTCCTGATATGTTTACATCATTGGTAGTGATAGGGTCGTTAACCGAACGTTGAACCGAAGGCAAGGCGCCCTGATGCAAAATATAATCAACACCCTTTACTGCATCCCTAACGGTGTGAAAACTTCTTAAATCCCCTTCAATAATACTAAAGTTCGGATTATTAATAAAATTTAAAATGTTTTCTCTTTTCCCTGTAGAAAAATTGTCTAACACCCTAACATTTTCACCTTTAGTAAGCAAAGCATTAACAATGTTAGAACCAATAAAGCCTGCTCCTCCCGTAACTAAATAATTCATAGATAATAAATATTTAAAAACACATAATATTTTAGTTTATTGGCTTTGTAAAATTAACAAATTTTATAAAGATTGGTTATTATATACAAAAAAAAGGAGCATTAAATGCTCCTTTTATAATAATAATTCTGCTTTACCTATATTATTGAGTTACAAAAGTTTTTTCAGATATTGAAGTAAAAGAACCATTACCACCAGTGTAAGAGGTTGTAATTTTTATTGTAACCGTTTTTCCTGAACCTGTATTTAAATCCCAGGTTAAAACATACAAATTAGTTAACTGACCACTTATCGTTTGAAAAAGATCCCCAATTTGTGCACTTGTTGGTGTAAAATAATATCTTCCTCCTGTAGAGTTGGCTATGGTTGCCATTGATGTAGAATCAGGAGATCCAAAACCTACTGTATAAATAGGAATTTGATATTGTAACGCTTTGTTTATCAACCCAGATTGAGTTATTGTAGAAGAATTGTCATTTCCATCTGTAAAACCTATAACAGCAGGAATAAATCCGGTTAATTTGCTTGCATCAATAAGAGATGTATCACAGGCATCCCAAAATGCGGTAGATCCTCCTAAATTATAAGTACTATCTACAGCTTTATTAAGTTTTGTTGTATCTGTTGTAAATTTTTGAGCAACATAAATCATATCATCAAATTTTATTATCTCTAACTGATCTGATGCTCTTTTTAATTTGATAAAGCTTTTAACAGCTTTTTCCATATCTATAATATCCTGACTGCCCATACTACCGGAGTAATCCATGGTTATTCCAACTCCCAAATTTCCATTTCCGCCTTGTTGTTGAATAGTGCTTAAGGTAAAATTAGCCACTTGTGTTGTTGGTTGACCTGTTATTGTTTGTTCAACCTTAAAATTATACTGATTGAAGTTTTTTAATGGATCGCCATTTTGATCTGTAATAGATAAATAAAGTTTTAATATAGGGCTTTTTGCTACACCAAACTCAATTCTTGGAATGTTGGAAACGATTGCCGTTGTGATTTTGTCACTTGGGTTCGAATAAGCGGTATTTGTTGGTGTGGGCGTTGGTTCGTCCTTTTTGTCTTTTTTACAGCTTGTTATAACTCCCAGAGTAATAATAGCTATTAATATTAATGCAACTGTTAATTTTTTCATAATAAATAAATTAGTTTATAGTTTAATAATTTAGCTACAAAATTACTTATTATGAAAAGTACAGGTATCCCCTTTTTAAGGGATTTATTTTAAATAAGCTTCATTGAAAAATTCTAAATATTTTTCCTTATTCTTATCTTTATAGAAAGTTCCATAATTTTCAACTGAAATAATGACCTGGGTTAGTTGTGATGGGTCTACTTCAATAAAAACTTCCTTACTTTGTTTGATAGCATTATAGTATAACATCGCTTTTTCTTTGTTTTCAAAACTAGTAACTGTTATAAGTTGCTTTTTATCATCAAGATAAACATTACTTATACTTAAGTTATTTAAACTATAGTATTTGGTATTGAAATCAGAGATTTTATATTTCAATTCATTAATGTTAATATTGCTTGCAGCAATATCAATAATCATAATATAGAAATGCAATGCCTGAGGGTCAGATTTGTAAAGAGAAGTTGAAACAAGAGGGTTTGTATTTAAGGAGTCTTTTGTTGTTGATTTGCGGTTTTTATTTATATAATCCAATGTTAATAGGGTCCGATTTTTAATTTCACTGCTATCAGGATATTTTTGAAGAATGTCTTTTAAAGCTACTTCAAACGAATCAACTGGTTGGGTTTTTGCAATTGCTAATGCTTTCAAATAATCAAATTTTGGAAGTAAAATATTTTTCCCAAATAAATCTTTAGCTTTTGCTACTTTGGCAATAACTTCAATAAAGTTATTTTGCAAATACAATTCAAAGGTTTCTTTGTAATACTTTTCTGCCTCACTTCCTACTTTTGCAATATTTTTATTATAATCTGGGTTTTTTAATAGTTTTGCGTAATCACTTTCAGGATATTTAGTAAAAATAAGGTTTTTGTAATACTCGGCTTTGGTGAGATTTGCTGATTGATTATATAGACGGTAAAGTTGATAGTAAGTATAACATAAGTTATACTTTTCGTCAGTAAAACGCTTGGTTATATCTTCAAAAGATTCAATAGAATAAGCATTGTCTAAAAGATCTTCTTTGTAAATGATACCCATAGAAGAAAGTGCATTGAATATTCTAAGGTTTGATGTATCTAATTGCCCCTGTCTGTTAGGTATATTTTTTAAATATGCGCTTTTGTCTTTTTTATTGGTAATTTTATTCCCGCCAGCACTATCAATTCCGTTTCCATTATTTGTATTAGGGTCTCCAAAGTCAAAAGACATCATTTTGTTGCTAAGTCTCCAATTATCTTCTAATTTCCGGTTTCCCCATTTTTTTGTAAATTCAGTATAACCAAAACTAACGGTTGATGAATTGTAAAAGTACCAAAGACCTCCACTGGTGTTTGTGTTTGTATTTCCATTGTTTTGATTAACCAATAGCAATTGTTGTTGTTTTTCCATTTCTTCCTGCAACTTTTTTTGTTCTTGTTTAATAATTTCATCAATTATTTTTTGAACATAAGCCTCTTGTTCGGTTGGCGACATTTTAGCAATCGTTTGCAAGCTATCTTCTTCTTCAACAATTTTTATATTTTTTACCAAATTGTTTAATGTTGTTTTCTTTTTCTCTATGTTTTTATAGTCAGGATAATCTTTTGGAAGAAAAACAATGGCACTATCGTAATTAAGTGCAGAAGGTTCATATTCTCTTTGACTAAAATATATGTCAGCCAGCAAAAGGTATGACATTGCTTTTTGTTTGGTATTGGTTAAGCTGTTTTTTGTTGATAGGTTTAAATATTTGACAGCTGATAATGTGTCTTCTTCTTTTAGCGCTATTTGAGCAAATATATAATATATCTGATCAAGATAATCTTTGTTTTTTTTGTCTTTTGTCATTTTGATCAGCTCTTTTTTTATCTGCTTGCTGTTAGAAGAGCTGGCATCATAACATTTCGCCATGTTTAACCGGGCATTAAACGCCATTTCATAATATGGTTTCAGTTTTAAAACTTTTGAATATTCAACTGAAGCTTTTTTCAGGTTGTTGTTTTTTTCGTAAACCTGTGCCAGAATAAAAGTAAGTCTTGTTCTTACCTTTTTATTTTTATTTATTTTTATTGCATCAGTTAGTGGTTTAATAGCTGATTCATAGTTGTTTTGTTTGATATAAAAATCAGCCAATACGACTGGGAATTCTTTCTCCGTATCTTTGTTAACTACTTTCTTTTTAATGTTTTCTTTGATCTGATCAATAAAATATTGTGCTTTGTCATACTGATGTTTTTCATTATAACAACGAACGATCCATAATAATGCTTCCGATTTTTCAGGGTTGGGGAAAGTACTTACAATATATTCAAAAGTAGAAATTGCAATTTCAAAATCTTTTTTATAATACTGTGCTTTGCCAATGATCATATAACATTCATCAATCCATTTGTTATATTCCTTACTAGCAATAAACATAGAATGTTTTTGTATTGAAATTGATCCTTTTTTTATTGACAAATCGAGTTGTGGAAAAACTGCCTGAGCGTTTTCTACTGTACCCAATCTATAAACAGGCAAAATGCCGGTATAATCGTCAACATGATCTTTATTTAATGTTGCAACACCTTCTTTTAGTCCTTCGTTTCCATTAAAATAGGCATTATAATGTGCATTAATACCATGGTATGCACGATTAAAAAATTTATTTTTCTTTGTTGAACAAGAACATAATGCCAAAATTAGTACAACAAAAAATGTGTACTTGGTAATTTTAAATGTTTTATTTATCAAAGCTTTAGGTTTTAGGTTTTACAAGTAATTTATTTTTAACGTTTCTTTTTTTAATAATATAATTTTAAAAACAAAGCATATTATTTTTTGAATAACGTAAAAAAAACAAAATTAGTATATTTTTAAAAAAAATTATAAATATTAAGCTAGTAAGTTGAAAAACAAAGCAAACCGAATACAATTATTTTGATTCGTATGTTAAACAGCTTAGATTATCTGTATTAAAAATTTCATTTGCCACCTCAAATAGCTGGTCTGCAGTTATACTTTCTATTTTTTTGTTTATTTCAGATAGCGTATCAACCTGATTGTATATTAATAAGCTTTTACCCATGGTAAGCATTTCATAAGAATTAGATTCATTTGAAATTGCAATTTGACCAATTAATTGTTGTTTGTATTTTTTTAATTGCAGAGAACTTAATTTGTTGTTTTTTAGTTTTTCTAATTCCTTATTGATTAAAAAAATGGTTTTCTCAATATAATCTTTATCTGTAGCCAGATAAATACCGAAAATTCCTGTATCCGAATAGGGGGTATAAAGCGATTCGATATTATAACAAAAACCATATTTTTCTCTTATTGCAAGACTAAGTTTAGAATTTAGTCCGGGACCTCCAAGCAAATTGTTTAATAACAATAAGCTGTTTTTTTTATTGTCCTGGTGATTGTATGCAATGTTGCCAATGATGCAATGTGTTTGATAATAGTTCTTTTTTATTGATTTGGTTTGGGGTAAATAGTTATTAAAGGGCTGACGTTTTGTTTTTCTGGTGTTTTCGGGTACGAATGCAATATGTTTTTCAATAATTTTGAGAAGCTTTGAAAAGTTTATTTTACCAACTGAACAAAACACAATTTCATTGGTATTATAATTGTTTTTAATAAACTCAAGCAAGGCTTTTCTTTTGAAACTTTTTATATTGTTTTTTTTACCTAAAATATTTCTGCCAATAGGGTGTCCTGCATATAATATTTCTTCGAACTCATCGAAAATAGCTTCTGTTGGATTGTCTTTGTAAGAATTGAGTTCGTCAATAACCACATCTTTTTCTTTTTCAATTTCTTTTTCAGGAAAAGTAGAGTTAAAAACAATATCGGAGATAAGTTCTATTGCCCTGTCATAATATTGTTCCATAAAAGATGCATAAATGCAGGTTTCTTCTTTTGTGGTAAAAGCATTTAATTCTCCCCCAACATCTTCTAAGCGGCTCAATATGTGAAATGCTCTTCGCTTTTTGGTGCCTTTAAAAATTACATGTTCAATAAAATGGGCAACGCCTTGTTCTTTTTCGCTTTCATCGCGTGAGCCCGTATTGATGATAATTCCACAATGTGCTACAATTGAATCAACCTGTTTGTGAACAATTCTGATCCCATTTGGTAAAGTAGAATATTGATATTCCGACATAAAATACAATTATTTTTTTCTAATTATCATCAATCCATCTCGAAAAGGGAGAAGCAAATTATCGATTCTTTCATCTTTTAGTATCATGTTGTTGAAAGCAACTATTCCTAAAGTATCTTTGTCGTTGGGATGAATTTTTTCTAATACTTTTCCACTCCATAAAACATTGTCTGCTATAATAAATCCACCTTTTCTTACTTTATCAAAAATCAACTCATAGTATTTGCAATAATTTTCTTTATCTGCATCAATGAAAACCAGGTCAAACGTTTCTTTTAAAGTAGGAACTATTTCAAGGGCATTGCCGATATGTAATTTTGTTTTATTGCTTGTTGATGCTTCTTCAAAATATTTAATTGAAAAATCTTCGAGTTCGGGATCAATTTCAATGGTATGAATCGTCCCATTTTCAATAAGTCCTTCTGCAAGACAAATTGCAGAGTATCCTGTGAAAGTGCCAATTTCAAGAATGCATTTTGGTTGTATCATCTGACTGATAAACTGAAGCAACTTTCCTTGTATTTGTCCAGACAACATTCTGGGGTGAAGCACCTTTAGATTTGTTTCCCGATTTAATCTTTGTAATACACCTGACGCTGGTTTTGAATATTGTTCAGCGTAATTTTCTATTTCAGGATTAATCATTTTTATTTTATAATAATTTGAAAAGATTACAAAAGTAGTAAAAACAAGGATGTGAATAAATTATTATAATTGTTCAAAAAATTTGCTTTATCTATTTTTTAAGTGTAAGTTTGTAAAAGCCAAAACTATATATTATTTTTGTTTTTGTGCTTTATTTATTAAACTAAATATATTTTTAAATTAGTGTCCGGGTATAACTTATGAGATTCTTCGCTATGCTCAGAATGACAGTTCATTTCTGAGGTTTTTAGAGAGCAAAATGCCTGTCATTCAGAGCGAAGTGTAACGAAGCGAAGAATCTTTTTAGAATTTAATCGGACAATAATAATTTTTTAATTTTAATTGTAACTTTATTGTTCATCTTTGCGTCTTATTCACAAAAAAGGGAAATAAATAGTAAAAACATAGGATGACTACTGCAGAGTTTAACCAGTGTGTTGACGAACATTCAAACGGTGTTTACCGTTTTATTCTCAAAAACATTAGAGATGAGGATAAAGCAAAGGATATTGTGCAGGATTCGTTTGAAAAAATGTGGTTAAAAGTAAATGAAATAGAATACGAAAAATCAAAGTCATACTTATTCACTGCTGCTTATCATACAATGATTGATGCTATCAGAAAAAATAAAAACCAATCAGAATTAAATGAAGTAGCTTTTAATCAACACTCTTACACGAATGAATACCTTGGTTTAAAAGATATATTGAATAAAGCAGTTGATAAATTACCGGAAATTCAAAAATCAGTATTGTTATTGCGCGATTATGAAGGTTGTTCTTACGAAGAAATTGAAAAAATAACAAATTTGTCAGTATCGCAGGTTAAAGTATATATTTACAGAGCAAGGGTGTTTTTAAAAAATTATATTGGAAGCTTAGATAAAGTAATCTAAAATGAAAATAAACAGAAATAACTACGAAGAATTTATTCTTGATTACTATGATGGGAGTCTAAATCCCAATCAGGTAAGTGAGTTGTTCCTGTTTTTGAAAGAAAACCCCGATATTAAAGAAGAATTTGATTCATTTGAAAACCTTTCAATAGTTTTTGATGAAAATATTGTTTTTGAAAACAAAGAAAGCCTAAAAAAAAAGGATATTATTCCTATTGGTACAATTGATTCTTCTAATTATGAAAATTACTTTGTTGCAGAATTAGAAAATGACCTTACTGAAAAAGAAGCAAATGATGTTCATGAGTTTCTGAAACTAAATCCACATTTAGCTGAAACCTACCATTTACTCAAATTAACAAAACTCAAACCCGATACTTCTATTGTTTTTGAAAATAAAGAACACATTAAAAAAAAGGAAATAATTTCTGTTGGCTTGATTGATGCTTCAAATTATGAATCTTTCTTTATTGCAGATTTCGAAAAAGATCTGAAGCCGGAAGAGGCTCAGCATTTAGAACAATTCTTATTACAGAATAATCATTTGCTCGAAGACTATAATTTATTTAAACAAACCAAACTAATCGCTGACACTTCTATCGTTTATGAAAATAAAACAGCTTTAAAGAAATTTATTATAACCCCTGCTGCCAAAAAGAAAGGTATTTCATACCAATACATTTCAATAGCAGCATCAATACTTATTATTTTTGGCATTTATTTTTTATTTAATTTAAACAATAAAACAAATTTAACAGCATCTAATGAACCTGTTAACAGAGAAAACCTGTTTAACAATTCTTTACATAACAGAGAATATTCTCATGATTCAAACATCAATAATGAATTCAAGAAACAGAACAAAACCAGCAATATAAATAGTAGTAATTACTATGCGCTTAAAACACTACAACCCATAAATATTTCCCACATTGCTTATAAGGAGGAAGAAGATAATTTAATTGCATTCCGTAGTTCAGAAGAACCAATAACATTTAATTATGATTTATTGGCAGATAATTCGAGCTTGCCCAATAATACAAATTCAGAATCCCAGACAATAAAAGAATTTTTAATAAGTAAGTTTCGTAGAAATGTAAATAAATCGAACGACAATCTCAATCAACCTGCTGATAGAATTACAGGATGGGATCTTGCTCAGGCAGGTGTGGCCGGAATAAATAAATTTACAAAAAACGATCTTCAGCTTAAAAAGGATGCCTCAAAACCCGATAATTCTTATGCATTGATTGGAAAAAACTTCTCCATTTCCAGAAACTATGGTGGTAAATAGTTGATGAATAAGCCCGATTGATTCTTTTATTATGAATGAAAAAAAAATAATTCTCAATTACAATCAGGCATTAGATAAATCAGAAAAATATTGTGCGTATCAGGAAAGATGTCAGAGTGAAGTTAGAAATAAACTTTACGAATGGGGCATGCATTCGAAAGAAGTAGAAAGCATAATTGCCGAATTGATCACCAACCAGTTTATTAATGAAGAAAGATTTGCAAGAGCATATGCAAACGGCAAGTTTAGGATAAAACAATGGGGAAGAATTAAAATTAAAATCGAGCTTAAAAAAAGAAAACTTTCTGATTATTGTATAAATGCAGCTTTAAAAGATATTCCCGAAAATGAATATTTGGAGATGCTAAAAAAGCTGATTCTGAAAAAAGCCAAACTGACAAAGAATACCAATACCTACGTTTATAAAAACAAACTTGCTGAATTCGCTATTTCAAAAGGGTATGAAAATAATCTGGTGTGGGAGGTTATAGAAAAGATGAAAGATTAAGGGCTGTAAATTCAATTTCAAATAAGAAACAAAGCTTCATTCTAAGAGGGACACAAATCTCACCATGGATACACGGAGAAAAGAAAATTTCTCGCAAAGACGGTAAGACGCAATTTTTTAATGGAATTTAGAAAAGAGACAGGCAAAGCCTGAGGGATAGATGTGAAGAGGCGAAGCCTCATCCCAACGGGGGAATAGTTTCTCGCAAAGGCGCAGAGACACAAATTTTTAAAAGCTGGAAGTCCGAAGACCGAAGTCAGAAGTGATTTTCGCTGATGTATTTTACCACTGGCAAAAGGAATAATGTTAAACAAAAAACCCCTGCATTGCATGCAGAGGGTTGGTTTTCTCAATACTTAAATTGTCACTTTTACACAAGTGTTGCATCAAGCGAAAGATCTAAGTTGATGGTGTCGCCAGGGATGACTTTTATCGGATCGGTTTGTTTGTTGTTGAATG
>DYDE01000090.1 GCA_020718065.1 Marinifilum sp.
CAAAGATAATAAATTATTCTATATTAGAACGCAACTTGGTATAAAATATAAGCACATTGGTTTTTTATAAACAACAAATCAGGCTCTCCTCCTATGGAGGAGTTGGAGGAGGTCAAATTAAAAGGAAACAAAACATACGACCTCTCCAAAACGACCTCTCCTTAGTCCTCTCCAAAGGAGAGGAAACAGTTCAGTCGAAAATATAGGCTTACAGGATTTAATAAAACAACATTTCGGACTCTCCTCCTTTGGAGGAACTGGAGGAGGTCAAATTAAAAGGAAACAAAACATACGACCTCTCCAAAATGACCTCACCTTAATCCTCTCCAAAGGAGAAGAAACAGTTCAGTCGAAAATATTAGCTTACAACATATAATAAAACGACAAACCGGACTCTCCTCCTTTGGAGAAGTTGCTTGTCTTGAGCCTTTCGAAGGAGAGGAGGTTAAAAACATACTGATAAATTTATTTTAAAATGGTTTTTGTTTTAAATATTTTACATTTCCTCTGTAAATTATTTTACTTTTTAAGGTCAGAGAGCACTTACATAAATTTTCATTTGGTGTTTGTATATTTTATAGAATTCATGTAGGTTTGTGTTTCAATTTCATTAATTTAATAAAATCAATCAAGTAAATAGAATACTAATTATTGATGACCAATTCAATCCAGTTCAAGCAACCCGATAAAGTTTTACAGAATTATATTCAGAACTTTTACATGGCTGATTTGTCAGGTTCTCCGGAAACGCAGGGTTTTGAGCAAAAAACCCTATCAAAAGGATGTATTGAGATGTTTATAGGGTTTCAAAATACCAGAGACACCTCTTTTTCCAGTTCAGGCAATGCTGTACAAACCAAATCGGCAATTGTTGGTACGCATAACCTTAAAAACAATGTTAAAGTAATGATGGGGTCCAAAAATGATACTCTTCAATTTGTATCCATAGATTTTAAGACCAAAGGATTTTATGAAATTTTCAAAATACCTTCCTCCGAAATTAATAATAGTGTATTTGTGAGTAATGAAGTGTTGGGCAAAGAATTTAAACAATTACAGGAGCAACTAGACAATAGCCAAAACAATAATGAGCGAAAATTTTTTCTGGACCACTTTTTAATTGAACATTTAAATAAAAATAAATTTAAAAGGTATAATATTAAGGTTGGTTTCGAAATTGCTGATTATATCGAATTTCATAATGGCAATATTCGTATTAGCCAAATAGTACAAGAATTTAAAATTTCTGAAAGATCACTGCAAAGAGATTTTAAATTGGCTCTAGGCATTCCAATTAAGGAATACTGCATGATTCTCCGTTTTAAAAATTTATTCGAATATATCAATAACAATACCAATATAAACTGGGCAGATATGGTTTTTCAATTTGGATATTACGATCAAGCCCACATGATAAACGAATTTAAAAAAGCTACTGATATTTCACCTGCCATGTTTATGAAACACAAAAATAGAGAAATCTTCAAAATTGGTAATCATCTGGCAATTCTCAAGCCCAATATAAACTTCAATGAAATACATGACGTTATTACAAAAAGCCTTGATAGTTACAACCAAAATATGCCTGAAAAAAATTAAAAACCTTTAACTTAACAAATCCATACCGTCGGTTTTTTCCAATACTATTGAAATTAGAACCAATACTTTTGTATTCTAAATCGTCTAATTGATGATATATTTAAACGGTATTAACAAAGTAAAATGGATTTTAAATGAAAATAAAAAACCGAATAATGATTTATCCATTCATAGTAATGGTATTAGCACTAATTCTTATAAACAGTTGTAAGAAAGATAAAAAAGAAGAGCCTGTTTCAAAAAAAACTCCTATAATTACTTGGGAAAATCCAGAAGATATTGTTTATGAAACATTACTGAGCACAACCCAATTGAATGCGACAGCCAATGTTCCTGGCACTTTTTCTTATACTCCTGCAATAGGTACGAAACTTATTATAGGAACCAACCAAGATTTGAAAGTTGATTTTATACCTACAGATGCAACAACTTATAATAATGCAAGTAAAACAGTAAAAATAAATGTTTCATTAGCTATCGGAGATAGTTATAGAGGTGGCATAATAGCTTATATTTTACAAGTAGGTGATTCCGGCTATATACCAGGAGAAACACATGGATTAATAACTGCATCGGTAAATCAAGATCCACCTGTAGTTTGGTATAATGCAACTCTTGGTTATACAACTACCGGAGCAATTGCAACAATAATAGGAACAGGCAATGCAAATACACAGGCTATTTATATCAACCAAGGAAATACAGAAAACTATGCTGCTAAAAAGTGTATGGATTATAGAGGTGGTGGGTACTCCGACTGGTATTTGCCCAGTAAAGATGAACTAAACAAACTATATATTAATAAAATATTAATTGGAGGTTTTGTAAATGAAGCTTATTGGAGTTCTTCTGAGAATTCAATAACAACAGCATGCTATCAAGGATTTATTCATGGAGATCAAAATGTTGCAAGCAAAAGTGTTACGTGCAGAGTCCGTGCAATCCGATCATTTTAATATAATATCTATTTATGCCAAGAGAACATTTTGGTTTGATATGTCAAATAGATATGTAAATATTCATTGTTACAATAATAAAGAAAAAAAATAAGAAACTATTTTAATTTTAAAATAAAATGAGAAGAATATATTTAATGATTTTCCATTTGGTAATTGTTGGCGTTTTTTTATTGCTTAATAGTTGCAAGAAAGATAAAGATAAGGGAAACGAACCAGTTATTCCTATTGTTCAAGTGCCTGTAGCTGTCTTTAATCCTAATTTAAGCTATGGCACGGTTACAGATATAGATGGCAATGTATATAAAACCATTACCATCGGCACTCAAACATGGATGGCTGAAAACCTGCGTTCTACTAAATATAATGATGGCACAACGATTCAAAAAATAACTTCTAATACAGACTGGAAAAATTTATCCACCGCTGCTTATTGTACCTATAATAATACCACAAGGGTTGATAGTATTTCTGTTTATGGTTGTTTGTATAATTGGTATGCTGTAAATACAGGCAAACTTTCACCATCTGGATGGCATATCCCTTCAAAAGCTGAATGGCAAACATTGATTGACTATTTAGGTGGATTAGATATTGCAGGTGGCAAGATGAAAGAAATATCTCTTTTGCATTGGAGTAGCCCAAATACTAGTGCTACTAATGAAAGTGGATTTACCGGTTTACCTGCTGGTGAACGCTATGGAGATGTTGGAACATTTGTTCATTTAAATTACAATGCTTGTTACTGGTCAACAACTGCTGAAGGTGTAGCCACTGCATGGGGAAGAAATCTTTCTAATATAGCAGGCAGCTCCCTTCAGGATGGAGATTCGCAAAACAATGGATGGAGCATACGTTGTATCAAAGATTAATTTATCTGACTATTTGTTTGATAGATTCAACTATTTCAAATCTCCTTTCGAAGCTTTGCCAGAATCAAATATATACAAATGAAATCAAAGCATTTAATAAAACTACTAATCGGACTCTCCTCCTTTGGAGGAGCTGGAAGAGGTCAAATAAAGATAATACGCTTAGTAATGCTACTTTTTATTGTTATTCTTACTGCCTTTTAAACAAGGGCAATCATCTTCCAGCATACTCGCATTAATCAATGATGAAGATAAAACAGGAGCTTCATATTCCATCGTGAACTTTCCTTTGGTATTGAATACCAATACCTTTGTTTTTTCAGCAGAGAAATCGGTATTTAATGATTTCAGGTACTTTGTTTCTAATGGATCTTCTATATCGATATCTACGATTATAGCATTGTTTTGCATTGCTATACAGCTTTTTTCACATTCTTTTACAACTTCGTTCTTATCTGACAATGTTTTCTTACTTAAAACAAGAAAAACAGATTTTCCCTGCGTAGAAGCAAGCCATACTTCTGCTTGTTTTGGGCTTGGTATTGCACCAAGCAATTTTTCAACTGTTGCTTCATTTAATAAAAATCTTTTTGCTACCACCCCATTAGAAGCAATAACAAGTATGCCTGGAGTTTGCATGTTGCTTAATTGATATTTGCTCACCAGTGTTGCATTTGATTTACTGCTTTTGTCCAGAACAACAACTACAGCGTTTATTGCTTTTTTCTGAGCTTCATCTGCAATTAATTTAGCTTCATTAAGCTTATAATTTCCTTTACAAACAACCAAAAACACAACATTGTCATTAATGATTGCACTATCAATCTTTTCTTTGGTCTGGCAGTATGCCGATTGAATTATATTTACAAATAGAAATAATATGATAAGTATAAATGCATTTTTATTCAATCGGGCAGACATAATTCTTTATTAAAATTAAAATCTATTTTTTAGTCTTTAACTGGCAAGGACATTGTCCGTTTAGTTCCTGTTTTTTATCAACAACCAAAGGCAAGCCATCTCTTTCCCAATCGAGGATACCACCATTGAGGTTAGCAACATTATTGTAGCCCAGGCTCATCAGTTTAACAACAATTTCTTTACTTCTCAATCCAAATGAATCAGCAATAATAAGAGGTTCGTTTTTTGGAAAGGTATTTATTTTATTTGTAAAATCGCTGAATGGAATGTAAAACAGATTCTTTACCTCAAATTGCTTATACCCAGTTTCATATTCCTCTCTCACATCAATAAAGATAACCTCATCATCTGCTAAAGCAAAAGCTTCTTTTGGTGATAAATGGGTGATGCCATTTATAATCAAACCTTTATCCTGGAAGTACTGTGACATTTTATTTCGCTTTAAGTATTATACCTCTGATTTCTTTTGTAGGCTTAAAGTTTTATGCACCCCAAAGGTAAATGAATATTTATTTGTTAACTGATGACCATTCACATATTTGTATAATGGAACATCTGCCTGACCTAATAAAAACCAATTTTCATAAAAATTATAAAGAATCTGAGGTGCCGCATAAAGTACTTTAGAACCTGTTGATTCAATCTTTTCATCATTTTCGCGTTTATCTTTATCTCTTAATTCTTCTCTTAACTGGAGAACAGTGTAAATTCTATTTGACAGTTTGTACTTTCCGAAAACGGAAAAAGAATAGTAGTTTCCATATTTATAATAATAAAAATCAGATTGTATTAAAGAACTATATTCAGCATACAGAAAAGAATAGAAGCTGAGTTTCTTTGAAGGATTCAATATGGAGTAATACAGGCCTAAATTATATTTCATTGCACCAGTGGAAGGTTGAAGTGAAATAGGCAACACAACCCCGTTCATATCCTCATCTAACTTACCAACCGGAATTTTAAGACCAAAACTACCCACTAATTCTGATTGAGGTTTAACAAGACTTAGAATCTGGTATTTTGCAGTAATACCCAAATCACCAATACCATAACCCTTAAATACATATTTTTCAGGAATATAAACTGTTTGTGATTTATCAAAAAAGTAACCCAATTCTGTTTGAACATTCCATTTTTTATTAATACCGTATGTGAGTTGCAAACTTGAATAGTCGAAACGACTGTTGTCAATTAAAGCTACTTCTTCTTTTTTGTTCTTATAATAATACTGATCGGAATAACTATGCTTAAATGACAGATAAATCCTAAGAGAGTTTTTCTTAATACTTTTCTGTTGCCCATCGCCACTCACAGGATTGCCAGCAGAACAACACTGGGAATAGGTTTCTTTTCCAATAAGTAAAAAAAAGATCAAGACAACCAGGTATTGAATAACATTCTTCATAATTTTCAGTTATTATTTAACTGTTATTTTAATTGTATCCATAACACTGCCATATTCATTGCTTACTGTGCATTTAACAGTATTTGTACCAGCACAAGAATAACATCCCCAGTAAGTAACAGTACTTGAGTCTTTACCCACCATACTTCCATGATCCGCCTGCCACAAATAATTCAGGTTTTCTCCTTTGGTATAAGCAGTAATCTTTATTTTTTCCCAAACCACAACATTGGTTTTAGTTGCAACAATGCTGTCAATAGCAAGATTAACTGTTGGTTCTACAGTTTCAATCTTTTTATCTTTTTTGCATGAAGTAGTAAAACTGCTGATAATTAATACTAAACATGCAAGAATAAATGCTTTGTTATAAATAAATTTCATTTAATTATTTTTAAAAATTAATTATACTTTTTTGCCATTTCATATACAGCACTTATTACGACTTCGTTAACAGGTGTTTCTCCTTTTTTATAACCCATGTCAGAAACACGCATATACTTATATTCCTTAAAACCAGCTTTGTCTAATATCTTTTTACCACAATCAACCGGACAACCATCAATCATAAAAATGTTTTTCTTTTTCAAATCTTCAATAGATTTTTCAATTCCAGCTGCAACAACTGCAAGACAAAACATCTTTCTAACTTTATTTTCATTCAATTTTCGTGCAACAATGTCTGTTAAATGACCCAAATCGCAAGCACCCGAACAAGCTAATACCATCTTTTCGTCAGTACTGCATACACATGCCTTTTGTTCTTGTTTTTCCATAATTAAAATTTTAGAATATT
Source organism: Marinifilum sp. (assembly GCA_020718065.1). Taxonomy (GTDB): domain Bacteria; phylum Bacteroidota; class Bacteroidia; order Bacteroidales; family CG2-30-32-10; genus CG2-30-32-10. The sequence goes on from DYDE01000090.1 coordinate 6,547, forward strand.
AAATTAAATAAAAAACCAACAATCATAATACCAACACCAACTACACCGATAAAAGTAAATATTAAAGGGAGTTTAAGCACTTTCCTAAGAATGATCATTTCAGGCAAAGACAATGCAATTACCGACATCATAAAAGCCAAAGCTGTTCCTAAGGAAGCTCCCTTTTCTATTAAAACAGAAACAATAGGAACAATGCCAGCTGCATTTGAATATAAAGGAATTCCTATTAATACAGAAAGAGGAACAGCATACCAAACATCTTTTCCCATAAATGTAGCCATGAACTCTGCTGGCACATATCCATGAGCACCTGCACCAACTGCAATGCCCAAGGCAACATATAGCCATACTTTTCCTACAATTTCTTTTACTGCAACATAACCCATCTTAATTCTGTCGCTGAATTTTATTTTTTCTTCATCCAAAGCATTTTGTCCTACTTTTGTTTCATATACCCAAGCTTCTACCCATTTTTCAAGTTTAAGCTTTCCTATCACCCAACCTGCAAATATGGCAATAAACAGACCTGTCCCAATGTAAATTAGTGCTACCTTCCAGCCAAACATACCATACAATAAAACAACTGCCACTTCATTGATCATTGGAGCTGCAATCAAAAAAGAAAAGGTAACACCCAATGGAACTCCTGCTTCAACAAATCCTAAAAACAGAGGAATGGCAGAGCAAGAACAAAAAGGGGTAACAATGCCAAGCATAGAAGCCATTACATTGCCAGTGAAGGTTTTCTTTCCTTCCAATGCTTTGCGTGTTCGTTCGGGAGTGAAATAGGTTCTTATGATGCCAACAAAGAATATAATCAATGTTAGCAATAACAAAACTTTAGGAAATTCAAATATGAAAAACCACAAGGCTTCTGCTAAATGATCTCCTTTTGTCATTCCAAGAACACTAAAAACAAACCAATCAGTAACAGGTTGTAAGTAATGATATATTAAATACCAAACTGGTAACAGTAATAAAGGCAAAATAATTTTATTCTTTGAACTATGGAAAATACTTGTAGTCATTAAAATATAATTAAAAATAAAAAATGTATATGTAGTAAAACCCTATAACAATAAATGCCACTGCCACTATACGACGAAACCATTTCTCAAACAATTTGATTTTGTTATAAAAACCACCTATACTTGAAAGACTAAATGCAAGAATATATGCTACTATGATCACAGGGAGGCCTGTTGCAATTGCAAAAACAAATGGGAGATACAAACCCGAAACACTTGAAACGGTTATTGGAATTAACATACCAAAGTAAAGTACTCCACTATATGGGCAAAAAGCAAGTGCAAATAACATCCCCAATAGCAAAGAACTCCACCAGTTGCTTTTTTTACTACGGTTTTCTGCTTTTTCAGAAAGTTTACCAAAGCCAGGAAATTTTATTTTAATGAAATCAAACATCAGAATACCCACAATGATCAATAAGGGTCCAAGAAATTTCTCTCCATTTAATTGAAAAAATTTAGCCACATGAAATTTACTGGCACCAAAGTAAAGAATAATACCTATAACGGTATAACTTACAGCTCTTCCTAATGTGTACCATAAACCATTATAGAATATTTTCTTTTTGTTTTCGATATCTTTGCTTATAAAGCCAATGGCTGTGATATTGGTTGCTAACGGACAAGGACTGATGGCTGTCATAATGCCCAATATAAAAGCAGTAAGAAAAGGAACATTTGTTCCATCCAACAAGTTTTGCAGAAATTCCATAAGTACTATTTTAAAAATTCGTTTATTTTGGCTGTGAAATCTTTCTCAAAACCTGTTTTATCCTGACTTATCATATATTTTTGAACCATATCAGAAACATCGATAAAGTTCTTTTTCTTATTTGATTTCTTTACAATGATCACAGTCTGCGATTTAGCATTGTATTTATCAATTAAATCCTTGTTAGAAGGCTCGTTCAGCTTTATTTCTTTAAAGATAACATTTCCTTTTGGATAGTTCTTGGTAATCATGTCCTGTATGTCAGCTTCGAGTTGGTTGCATGTTTTCGCTTTACAACAGGAAAGGTTAGCTTTGAAATAAAGTACTGCAACACTACTGTTCTTTGATTGGGCAAAAAGCATCAAGCCTGAAAAAAATGCTATTATGAGCAAAAAAATTGTTTTTTTCATGTGTTTATTTTTTTAATTTTTATTTAATGTACACATGTCTACCTGACGGCAGACAGGGAATGCCATAAAAATAATCATTTCGATTTGTATGTATTTGTTTACGGGCATTTCATAAATTTATTTTATTAATTCATTGATTTTATCTTTCAGTTCCGAAATAAATACGTCCTGCTTGGCTGCTTTCTTAAACGCCCAGTTCGACATATCTTTCGTCTTAAATTCTTTTCCTTTTTTATAGGTTGTAATTGCAAAAGTTGCTCCATAAGCATTGTATTTTTCAGCCAATACCTTGTTTGCTGGTAATTCGCAATTAACTATGTATAAATCTATATCACCATTGTCCAATTGAGTTTTAAAATTATCGAAAATGGTCTTACGGACATTGATTTCAATAGACATACAGGTATTGCAACGATTGGTGATGTGAAAATACAATACTTTTACTTTAAGTTTTGCTGGGTTATTGGCAATAACTGTATCGCCAACAGTCTGACTAAATGCTGAAAATGATAAGATTAATCCCAAGAATAAGATGGTGATTTTTTTCATAGTTTTTATTTTAAATAATTAGTAATAGTGGTTTTTAATATTTCTATAAATTTATCTTCTTTGTTTCTGGCAAATTTAAATCCATCACCGGTTAAATCGGTTGTTGTTTCTTTTCCTTTTAAAATTTGTGTTACAAATAAACCCGATCCAAAAGCTTCATACTTTTCTGATATGGTTTTATTGGCATCATCATCCACATTCAGAATTTGACGTTTTATTCTGCCTTCTTTCATTTCTTTCGAAAAATAAGTATTAAGGGTTTTGGTAGTTGCTTCTTCAATTGCAATGCACGATGGACAACGATTGGTTACGTGAAAATTATAAATTTGAATTTTTGATAGTTCTGTTTTTACAGTTGACTCTTTTGTTTTAAGTTCATTGGCATTAGTAATTGAATCTTGTTGGTTAGGAGTAACCACTGAAATGTCTTTTGTTGTATTTTTTAATGTATCATTTTGAGACACATCTGTTGTTTTTGAACCTGAATTGCAGGATGAAAATATTATCACAGCTGCAATAATCAGAAATTTTGATTTAAGTTGCTTCATACTTGTCATAATTATTGTTTTAAAAAATTATTAATTTTATTTGTTAAAACCTGATTGATGGTATCAGGATTTGTTATTGCATACATAAAAGCAAATTCGGTAAGATTGTCTTTTATTTCGCCTTTTGAAGTATGAGCCAATAGGTATAAACCAGACCAGTTGACCTTGAACTTATCTACCAATGCTTCATTTTCTTTTAATGAAATATCTACATCATGATAACATACTTCTTTAGATTGATTGCCATAATTATTCAAAACAAATTCATTTGACAGCTTGCCCACTTCCTTACATGTCTTGCAACCCTTCTTCTGATGAAAATAATAAACTTCTACTTTAGCAAGAGGAGCATTTATACCATTAACCTCCTTTTTTGAGGTATTGCTTTGACAGCTTATGAAAACCAGAAGAAATAATATGATGTAGTTCTTCATTTCAAGTAATTTTTTATTTAGTTGACAAGTAAACAGGTTGACAAGTTTGCTCGTCAACACGTCAACTCGTTTACTAGTTAACCATATTATTTTAAAAACTCATTTAAAAGCATCTTAGCTTCTTCCCAGTTTTTTTTATTAATACAATATTTAATCATTGGTGGCTCAATATCACCTTGAATTAAACCAGAATACTTCAGTTCTTTCAAATGTTGTGAAAGGGTGGATCGAGCAATAGGGATGTCTCCTATCATTTCTCCACTGGTGCAACATCCTTGTAAGCCATTTAGCTTTTCTAAAATATAAACTCTTGCAGGATGACTAAGCGCTTTGGCGATGCGTGCTATTTGTTGTTGTTGTTCAGTAAATTTAGGTTTGGGAACCATAAGTCTATTTATATTTTTCGATGATTTCTTTTAATTCTTTTGCAGAAGGCACTTTGCCGCTTATAACCACTTTATCGTTAATAACCAGTCCAGGAGTACGCATGATACCATAAGCCATTATCTTTTGAATATCTTCAACCTTTTCAACATTTGCAGTGATCTGCAATTCCGCTAAAGTGTTATGTACTGATTTTTCTAAGGTTTTGCAATTGGCACAACCGGTTCCTAAAACTTTTATTTCCATGATAATTCTATTTAAAACGTTTTTGTATTTCGCAAAATTACGAAATGATTTAATACAAAATGATATTTATTAAAAATTATTTATTTATCTAATTATGATTTGTGCTTAATAAGTAAATAAAAGGAATAATTTCATTATTAGATTTCTTTGTAATTTAAATGTGTAAATAGTTATAGATACCTTTAATTAATATAAGTTTTGTGTGTATTATTTTACTTTAAGTCTTATTTAAGAGTAATATATTCTATCAAACTTGACATTTTAATTATTTTATTGTAATTTAACACTTTAAATTGAATAAAATAAGAAATATTAAAATTAATTTGTAATCATTCTAAATAAGTTTTATATTTGCATAATAATTAGAAAATTAGAAAATGAAAACGATAGTTATAATATCCGAAGATTACATATTTTATAAATTATTTGAACCTGTACTCAAAAATAAAATTGCTGATTGTAATATTTTACATTATAGTTCTTTTGACGAAGTTAAATTGCAAATTAACAATAGCAAATGCGATTTAATAATTGCAGATGGAGTTATGTCTGGTGTTGCTAGTTTTGAAATAATCAACTATTTGAGATTAGAGCAAAGAATTATTGTTCCGATCTTTTTTATTAGTGAAGTGAATATTGATTATTTTAGGACTAAAGCATTTGAAGCAGGAGTAAGTATTTATTATGACAAACCTATAAACCCGTTTGAAGTTTCTGATGCAATAGTCAATGCTTTAAATAAAAATTAAAAAATAAATTTATGAAGAATAAACTAACAGTATTAATAATATTGTTGATATATAGCTTATGGTCACATTTGTTTGCTCAAACAAACACAGACTCGATATTTCGAGTTGCAATTGATCAGGCAAAAAATCATCAATATTCTGAATCAATAATAAATTGCAAAAATATATTAATTGGAAATCCTAATAGAACTGATGTGATAGTATATATGGCTAATGTTTATGCATGGGATGGCAAATTTGATAGTGCTAAAACTTATGTAAACAAAGCACTTATTATAAACAACAAAAACAAAGATGCTTATGCATCCTTGCTTAATATATTATTATGGAACAAAGAATATGAAAACCTCTTGAATACAGCAAATATTGCGGAATCAAACGCTTATGATAACAAATATGATTTGTTTTATAAAAGATTGCTTGCGTATAAAGGCCTAAAAAAATATGATGATGCTCTTTTATTACTCAATAATTCTGAAAATAAAGGATTTCTTGATTCAACTAAGATTGATAATTTACATAGTGAAATATTATTACTCAGCAAAAATAAAATCTTTGGTGTTACCTATGCATTAGATTTTTTTGATAAAAATGCACCACAACATCTGACTTCTTTGGAATATTCCTTAAAACTTCATAAACAATCAATATGTTTTAGAGCAAATTATGCTAATAAATTTCAGAAAAAAGGCTTACAGCTCGAAATGGATTATTATAGGTCCTTTAATAAAGGTTATACTTATTTCAATTATGGTTATGCCATTGATAACTTCTTATTTCCAAATCATCGGTTGGGGGCTGAATATTACTTTCCAATTGTTAAAAGTTTAGAAGGTTCTATTGGTGGAAGATTTCTAAATTTTACAAAAGTTAATGTATATATAGCTACAGGTTCACTTACAAAGTATGTAGGAAATAATTTGTTTTCACTTCGCCCATTCTATACTTTCAAATCAACAAGTAATAGGCAATCAATATCATTACTTGGAGATTATAGACTATATGGAAGAAATGCTTTATATTATTGGGGTTTAGAATTAGGTTATGGAAATTCTCCTGATGACAGGTTGATTCTTCAAAGTAGTGATAATTTCAGATTACAATCATATAAAGCTAAGCTGGAACGCAAATTTATGATTGGCAGAACATCTGATATGAAAATATCAGCTGGTTATACCTACGAAGAATTTTATACAAATAAATTCAGAAACAGATATTCAATAGAAATTCAATATAAATTCAGACTAAAATGATAGCATTAAAACTAAAAATCAGATATTGGGGAGCAAGATTACTTTTCTTTGGTTTTTTTGCTTTACTTATTGCAATAATATTCTTTTTCAAGATCTCGGAATTAAATATTATTGGTTTAAAAATAACAAATCCATTATATGCTTATACTGCAGACCTTGAATGGTGGCTGTATTTATTAATGTATTTTATTTTTGTTTTTTTTATTAATTCATTAATATTTATAGTTTTTACAATTTTTATAAGAAATTATAAAATTAGATCTAAGAAAAGAAGAAAAAAATATGAAAGAATTTTCACAGATAAAATAATGGAATTGATATATAATAATAGTGAAAAAAGTTCATCTATTATTACTATAGAAGATAAAATATCAGAATTAAATGCTTTGGCGCAAAAATCTTATACAAAAATCATATTATTAAATATTTTAAGAAAGATACATGCACAAGCAAAAGATGAAGTAAGAATGAAGGCTGCAGAAATCTTAAAAAAGATGAAACTGGATAATTTTATTGATATTTATTTACATTCACCCTATTTCAGAGATAAAATATTTGCAATGAAGATTATTTCAGAATTTGAATTGGGAATGTCAGACATTTTTGAATTTGAAGCTGGAGGTCATCCTGAATATATCATTAAACTTACAAAAAAAAGAAATTATGTTTTACGATCTGAAGCTTTTGTTTCTTTAATTAAGTTGGCAATACATGATGATCTTTCGTTTCTATTAGACAGAGAACTACATGTATCAATATGGGATATGAATATTGTATTAAAGATATTTAAAGACATTAAAAATAACAATATAAATTACACACAGCTTATAGAATCAGATAGTCCACGTGTGGCTGCATTGGGTGTATTGTTAGCTAACAAACACAACAAAACTGATTTGAAAGAAATTATATTTAAGAAAATTGGCAGCAAGGATGGATTATTAAATTTTGAAGCATATGCTGCTTTCATTTCTATGGCAAACAACGAGACTGATTACAATTTTTTTATAGAAAAATTTTCAAAAGAAGATTTTATAATAAAAAAAGCTATTGTTAAGTCATTTGCAAATTGTCCTTCTATAACTCTTTCTAAAGCATTTATGATATATGTAATTGAGGAAGAAAGCTTACCATTGAAAGTTGAAGCAATGAAAATATTGGTACAACTGGATATAAACAGGGTTAATGAGTATAAAAATTCTGAAAACATTGATATACTTAAGGCTCGTAATCAAATTGTTGATTTTAACTTAAATTAGTACAAAAATGATAATATTAAATAATATAAATTTTTTCTTTAATAGTTTTTTCTTGATATATGCTTGTGCATTGTTTGGTTTATACATTTTTATTGCAATTTATTCATCTCTGGAGTTGCGTTTTTACATGAATAAGAACAAAAATGTAGATTATAAAATGATGCTAAGTTTTGAGCGATTACCATCTGTATCTGTTATAGCACCTGCATATAATGAAGAAAAAACAATAATAGAAAATATCCGCTGTCTTCTTTCTATTTATTATCCAAAATTAGAAGTAATAATTGTTAATGATGGTAGCACAGACAATAGTTTGCCGAAAATTATAGAACATTACGATTTGGTGAAAGTTGATATTGCAGTTAATGACAGATTAGCGACTGCTCCTATTCGCAATATATACAAATCCAGAAATAGTGCATTTGCAAATCTAATAGTAATTGATAAGGAAAATGGTGGAAAAGGAGATTCATTAAATGCTGGTATAAACGTTTCTAATAGTCGCTTATTTTTGGCTGTTGATGTTGATTGTATTATTGAGCCTTATGGTGTATTACGAATGGTAAAACCATTTATTGAAGAGGAAGGTGGAAAAGTAGTAATTGCATCAGGTGGTGTTGTTCGTATTGCTAATTCATGTGAGATAAAAGATGGGAAAGTTGTAAAGGTAAATTATCCAAAAAGCTTTTGGGCAAAATTTCAGGTGTTGGAATATTTCAGAGCATTTGCTTTAGGTCGGATGGCATGGAGCAGAGTAAATGGCCTTTTGATTATTTCGGGTGCATTTGGCATGTTTGATAAAGAAAGGGTAATAAAAGCAGGTGGTTATGATGTTCATAATGTTGGGGAAGATCTGGAAATGGTTGTTCGCCTGCGTAGGTATATGCATGAAGTTGAAAAAGTTAAATATAAAGTTTCTTTTATACCAGACCCACTTTGTTGGACAGAAGTTCCTTCGTCCTTCAATAACCTTGCAAGACAAAGAAACAGGTGGACGAGAGGTGCAATAGATACTATTTTCAAACATCGTAAATTATTTTTAAACCCAAAATATGGGATGATGGGTTTAATTAGTTATACTTATTGGGTGTTTTTTGAATGGCTTGCTCCTCTGATTGAATTTGCAGGGCTGGTCTATTTTGGGTGTTTATTGATAATTGGACAAGTTGATCCGTATATTTTCTTGGTATTAACTCTTTTTGTTTACTTATTTTCGGTAATGTTCTCTTTATTTGCTATTTTCTTTGAAACATACACCTTTTTCAAATATAAAGGCTTGCATTATCTTAGAAAAGTTATTTGGTTCGCTTTAATAGAAATGTTTACATTTCATCCTATAAATATGCTTTTTTCATTAAAAGGTAATTTTGACTTTTTTTTCAGGAAAAATAAAAAAGGTTGGGGGAAAATGAACAGAACTGCTTTTGATGCAAATAAAGAATAGAAAAATTTTTTAAGCATATATTTCCATTTAAATTTCTTCTTAAATATTGATTGAAGAACGTTCTTGAAATTTTTAATAATATTTGCTAATTCTATCAAATTTATGTAGGTTTGTATATAAACATACCTATTAAGAACTTAATTGTGCATAAAATGGATCATTCACCTAAAGAGAAAAACAAACTATTTATTCAATCTGATTCTTTTGAAAATCTTATTGACAAAATATTATTTGATGGAATTAATATTTCGGGTTTGAATCATTTGGTAGTTTGTAAAAATATAAATACCATAAATAAAACACTTATTGATTACTTGGCTATTGACAAATATGGTAATCTTACTGCGATTATTAAAACTATTGATAGTAACAACGCCTTTGAAAATAATCTTGATATTACTTTATGGCTTGATAATCTTTCCATTCAAACAATTAAGATTTTCTGTGAAGATTTATATAAACTTAATTTTGATAAGGTATTTGAAGAAAAATTTAATACTTCATTAACAAATATTAATAATTCAGGCAATAACATTCTATTAATAACAAATTTATTAGATCAGAAAATTGAAATATTTTTGGATAATATGATCAATAAATATAAAATTCCAGTAAATGCTTTGATTTTAGAAAATGTCAAAGAAGAAAATGAAGAATATATATTACAAAGTTGGTATAGCGACATAAATAGTGGAAACTTTAATGATATATATAAGCTGAACCAAGTTATTCCTTCATGGAATAATAGCTATTTGTTAGATATACCCGTTATTGATAAACAACATAAAATGTTTTTTAAGATTTATGATGATTTAATAGAAAATAATACCCAAACAATTACCGATGAATACAAATATAATGCTATTGAACTACTCGAAGAATATGTGATTGGTCATTTTCAAACGGAAGAAATATTAATAAAAAGAGCCAATTATTCAGAAACAGAACAGCATATAAATGAACACAAATTGTTTATAAATAAAGTTAATGAGTTTAAATTAAGTTTCCAATATAAAAATACGCAATTGGTTAACCAGATGCTTGTTTTTATAAGGAAATGGTTTTTATCGCATATTTCAAATTCTGATGCTCAATACAAAAACGTTGTTATTGAATATATAAAAAATTTAAGATATTAGTATAGATGGTACTTTGGAAAATATAAAGTACCTAAATTTATTGAAGTTTACAATGTTAAAATGTTAATTATGAAAAAAATTATATTCTCTTTCAAAAATATTATATTA
>DYDE01000091.1 GCA_020718065.1 Marinifilum sp.
TAAACAAAAACCTTTGCCAACATTAAAACGATTAATTAAATGAAAATTGCAATTTTTCAAGTGGTTAAAAGCAGCATTACAAATGCTGCTTAGCCACCTACATTTGTTCAACCACCTATACCTATATTCCATATACCAGATTATAAAAAATACTGACAAAATTTGGTAAGAATTAAAAATTAACTATTATATTTACATAAATATTTTAAAAATAAAAACTTTCTATATTACTAACTTAAATTTAAGAAAGATGAAAAAATTAACCTTATTAATCGTAGTGATACTTTTCTCGGTATCTGCAATTTTAATTGCACAGAAACCTATCAAAACAGATGCAGCAGGGGATAAACATCCTCATATGAATGCTGCAAAAAAGAAATGTACTGAAGCAGTGAATCAGCTGAAAAAGTCTGCCACTGTTTATGCAGGGCACAGGGTAAAAGCGATCAATCTGATTGAAGAAGCAATTAAAGAAATTAATCTGGGTCTGGCATCCGAAGACAGCAAATAAGCAAAAAAACTTCAATAAATCATTCTGGTTACCGATTTTTTCTTGTTTCTTTAAATAATTAGTTTAATTACTTAAAGATGCTGGAAAATGAATATGCATGATAATATTTTGCTGTGTCAAGTTTTATTTTATTGCCAAATGAAAATAATGCTTCCAGCTGGCGTGCGTTTGTAATGCGTTCCATACAGCCCGCACATACAGAAATTAAGTAAAAAAATTTAGTTTTTTCATTACAAAAGCCAACTACTGTATAGCGGTTGGTATTTATTATTTTATATGGCAGTTATTAAATATTTTAGCAGTGTTGGAATTAATATAGGTTTGAAGATTTATTTTTAGTTTTTTTACTGGCTTCTTCTACCTTCTGTTTCAATCCATTTTCAGGTGCCTGATAGTTTTCCATTTGAGATAACAAATCTTCAATACTGTCAGAAACAAGGAGCATCCTGCGATTGAAATCACTTAAAAAACCATGGTCAACCATCAACTGAATGTGTTGATAAAGGCAATCATAGAAATTATTAATATTATATAAGCCAATTGGTTTCTTATGCAATCCCAATTGTCCCCATGTAAGCATTTCGAATAGCTCGTCCATGGTTCCAAAACCTCCGGGCAATGCAATAACACCATCAGAAAGTTCGTGCATTTTAATTTTACGTTCGTGCATGGACTCCACTGTGATCATTTCAGTTATTCTGCTATGCTCAATTTCCTTGAACTTTAAAAAAGAAGGAATAACTCCAATTACTTCTCCCCCTTCTTTCATTGCCCCATCTGCAACAGCACCCATTAATCCAACACAAGCTCCGCCATATATCAGACCAATATTCTTTTTAGCTAATACTTGTCCAAGCTGGAATGATTGTGTTTTATAAATATCATTAAATCCACCACTCGACCCACAAAAAACAGTTATTCTTTTCATTTTAAACATTATTATAGTATTGTCAAATAAGACTAAAAATTGAATAATAGATTCCCTGCCTGCCGGACAGGCAAGTTCGCTACGTTTCACTTCGCTCTGAATGACAGGCTATTTAGCTTTGAAAGTAGGAGGTTGGTGGCGGTTTCGCCGCCGCCAACCTCCTACTCCTTATTTAATTTAAAAATCGTTTTGTCATTCAGAGCGTAGCGATGAATCTCAAATGTTTTAACCAGATACCAATGATTATTATACATAATTATGGCGTATAATTACCAGTATTCACCTCTGCCACAATGGCATTGGGGTCATCAATCAGCATACATTCTGCTTGATTTAATTCCAAATCTTTCTTCAGGCGTTCTCTGCCGGGTTTTAAATAAAAAAATACAATTATAATAATAAGAGCGAAAGAAAGCAGAAGTATCTGACCAGTATAAATGGCAGCACCAATTGCTATAAAAACAGGAAATTCTAAAATGGCATACCTGATGATCAATGCAGTCTGATAATCGGCCATAATTTCTTTAAGAACAGTTTTTTCTTTTATAGCTGCCAATTTCTTTTTAAAAAGTATGGACGATAACTGAATAAACACCAATGTCAATACAAGCAATATACCCATAATTATTTCCAAAGAATGAGGAAATTCAATGGAAGTAAAAGCGATACTGTTTGTTAATATCATAACCAATACTCCAATTGCAAACATTATCTGCCCTGAAATTAATGCAATAAATATGGTTAAAGATCTTCTGAAATATGCGGCCGAACTTAATTGTTGTGTACCCATATGATTATTTATTTTTATGAAATACAAACCTACATAATTTTTGCAAGATTTCAAATAGCATTAAAATTATTAATATGATTGAATAAACCTGTGGCAGAGCTTCGAAGTATTTGGGTAATATTAGCCACAGATTGCACAGATTCACGCAGATAGTTCTGTGATAATTTGTGAAATCTGTGGCAAAGAAACAACAAGTATAAATTGTTTAAGTACACTCCGAGACAGAGCCTCGAGAAATTCACTAGATTAAATATGTTCATAATGTTTTGAATGATGCATTAAAAATCTAATTTTGCTAAAAAAAATAAAATAAAAACAATTCAGTTAATGGAATCCATCAGTAAAATATTCAAGATAGGTTATGGTCCATCAAGTAGCCACACCATGGGACCAAAAAAAGCAGCAGAAACATTTCTTTTAAGAAATCCCAATGCATCTAAATTCAAAATATCTTTATACGGGAGCTTGGCAGCAACAGGTAAAGGCCATTTAACTGATAAAATTTTATTAGAAACTTTCCCTGAAAGCAAATTGACCATAGAATGGAAACCCACCATATTTCTCCCACAACATCCCAATGGAATGGAGTTGGAAGCATACAATGAATCAGGAAACCTAATTGACGACTGGACAGTTTTTAGCATTGGTGGTGGCGATATTATTGATGGGAAAGATGGTTTAGAGAAAAAGATTGTTTATGATTTAAACAACATGACAGTTATATTAAAATGGTGCAAAAAGAATGGAATGACAATTTGGGAATTTGCTGAATTCTACGAAGGGAAACAAATCTGGGATTATTTAACAGAGGTATGGAAGGTAATGAAAACTTCAATATCAAATGGTTTGGAAAACGAAGGTGTATTACCCGGAACAATTCATTTACCTCGCAAAGCATCTTTATATCATATAAGAGCAAAAAGTTTTCAAGGTTCTTTACAAAAAAGGGCTTTGGTTTTTGCATATGCATTAGCAGTAGCAGAAGAAAATTCAGCTGGAGGGAAAATAGTAACTGCTCCAACCTGTGGATCTTGTGGTGTGGTGCCAGCAGTTTTATTTCATGTTCAAAACACATATAGTTTCTCTGACACAAAAATATTAAGGGCATTAGCAACAGCAGGGCTTATCGGAAACCTTGTAAAAAAGAACGCATCCATTTCAGGAGCAGAAGTAGGATGCCAGGGAGAAATCGGAACCGCATGTGCCATGGCATCAGGTGCAACAGCACAGCTTTTTGGAGCGACTCCGGTTCAGGTGGAATATGCAGCCGAAATGGGATTGGAACATCACCTTGGATTAACCTGTGACCCTATTGCTGGTATGGTTCAAATTCCATGTATTGAACGAAATGCTTTTGCCGCTGGCAGAGCAATGGATGCTTCTGCATTTGCAATTATTTCAGACGGAAATCATCGCGTTAGTTTCGATAAAACCGTAAAAGCAATGAACCAAACAGGACATGATCTGCCCAATATATATAAAGAAACTTCAGAAGGAGGTTTAGCAATTGTTTAATGTTAGTTAATCAAAGTTAAACTTTTAAGATAAGTAATACAAAACAGCTAAGTTCTATTATTTACAGCAATTTTTTATTTGCTTATAACCATACCCTTACAGTTTATTTTTTAAACCACATAGCTACATAGGATTTCCTAATATAAAGAAGGCATAGCGAATATGCTTCACATATTTACATAGGTTTGCGACAGCTACTATGTAAAAAATTTATTTCTATGAATATCCTTCTATTTTGCTAATCCTATGTTTCTATGTGGTTCATTTTTTTTATTCATTTAAATTTTGCTGTATTAATTAGAACTTAGCATACAAAACTAAATATTATACTTATAAATTAAGCTTTTTAAATAAATTTATAAAATACATATCATATTGCATTTGAAAAAAATAATATGACAAAATGATAGTTATTAACAATAAAATTAGTAGCTTTGTACATTGCAATGAAAGTTTGTTTATATCAGAAAAAATCTATCTAAAACAAATTAGGTGCAATAAAAGCAAGTGAAGTGTGATAATGAGAAAAATTCTTTTAAGTCTTATATTTTTTTTCTTTTTAAACAATATTTTGTTTTGTCAGGAATCACGCACCATTGATTCTTTGCAATTACTGCTTCAAAACAGCACTTCCGATTCTCTAAAGATAAAAATCTATATTGCTATTGGAAATGAATATGCTCAGAATAACCAAACAAATCTGGCTATTGAAACATATAAAAAAGCATTAAAGCTTTCAGAAGAAAATGCTTATTACATTAAATATCAATTATTGCAAGCTAATATTGAAAACGAAAAGGATAATGTTTTCAGACAATACTTCATTATTATTGTTGCAATTATAGTTATTACTTTATTAATATTTATAATATATCGTTCATACAAATACACAAGGAAGACAAACAAATACTTAAATCAACAAAATGACATTATTGCATCTGAAAAAGAAAAATCAGATAAATTATTACTTAATATCCTTCCAAAAGATATTGCAGAAGAATTAAAAGAGAGCGGATTTTCTATTGTTAAGCATTACGACCTTGTGTCTGTTCTTTTTGCTGATTTTGCAGGTTTTTCTAAAATTGTTGAAGAAATATCTTTTGAGTTGCTGGTAGCTGAATTGGATATGTACTTTAAGAAATTCGATAAAGTTGTAGAAAAATACCATCTTGAGAAAATTAAAACGATAGGTGATGCATATATGTGTGCTGGTGGATTGCCAATCACCAATCCCAACAATCCTATATTAACAGTATTAGCAGGTTTGCATATTCAAAGAATTATTGAAAGCAAAAATGTATATAAGATATTAAACAATATTTCTCTTTGGGAACTAAGAGTTGGAATACATACCGGACCAGTTATAGCAGGAGTAGTTGGCGAAAAGAAATTTGCATATGATATATGGGGCGATACTGTAAATATTGCCAGTCGTATGGAATCAGCAGGAGATATAAGCAAAGTTAACATTTCAGGAACAACATTCGATCTTATTAAAGATTACTTCGATTGCACATACAGAGGTAAAATACCAGTAAAAAGCAAAGGAGAAATTGATATGTATTATGTGGAGAAAATAAAATCAGAATATTCTATTGGAGGAGAAGGAATTTTACCAAATGATACATTTTTAAAGTTTCTTGGAATAATTTAAAATAACGATTTTGGATTTACTAAATAACATGGCTTACAATAAAGATATAGTTATTTAGTGATTTATATGTAAATTGTACCAAACTCAGGTTTTTAGATACTCATCTCGCTTCAGAAACTAAATCAGAAGAACATTTCGCATTTGGAATACAGCAAATTGATTATTGATTAACGATTGAGAAAAGATCACAAAAAAAGCTACCTAAAAGGTAGCTTTTTTCATAGGTGTTTTGAAATTATTATTAATCAAGAACAATAACTAAATACTTAGAAGCTTTCCAGAAAGTAGCTGAATTGGTAATAACCAATTTGGTAAATACTTTTCCTTCTTTTTCCAATTTATAAGAATCAGCAGGGTGAGATGTAAGTATTTTAGCTTTTTTGCTGTTAATACTGATAGAACTTATTTTAGTTATATCAACCTTTGTGAAATAACTTTGGTTAAAATCACCTTTAAGTTGTTTTGTTTTACCTAAACCAATAAAACCACCTTCTTTAGTGATAACATTATGTTCTTTAAGTTCTTTAGAAGTACCTAAAACATAGAAAGCAGTATTAAGATCTTCGGTTTGTTTATTAATAACAACGTTTTTATTCTCATTTTCAATGGAAAGTGTATCCACTTTTTTATTAAGTGTTTCAATAGCAAAATTCATTTTTACTAACTGTTCTTTCAGAGAAGAAATTTCAGCATCTCTATCAGCCAATTGTTTGGTCATATTTTCTATTAAAACTTGCAGTTCAGCTATTTTCAGATCAGATTTTTTTAATTTACCTCTAAGAGAAGAAATAAGTTTTTTGTTCTTCTCCATCAGGTTATTAATTTCCTGAATATCCTGATTGATTTTTTCGCGTGTATCAATCTTAATTTCATTGTTGTTTTTTGTGCTTTCAGAAATTAAATTTTCTTTAGCTTTAACTGTAGAAAGATTTTCTTCAATTGCATTAATTGATTCAAGAAAATCGTTAATGGTAGAATCTTTTTTGTTTTGTTCAGCTAGTAATTGTTGATTTTCTTTTTGTAATTGTTCAACTTTTTCGTTTGTGCTATTGTTATTACAAGCTATAAAAAACGGTAAAAACAATAATAAATACATTAGTTTTTTCATGGTTTTCTTTTATTAAATTGGTTTAATTAAATAAGTTGCAAAGGTAATTACTTTCTTTTGATTAAATCATTTTTTATATTAAAAATTTTAAGAATTAATTTTAAAATAAAAACCCGCTATAAATATAACGGGTTTAATTTTTTTATTAGCTCTATTCGTAAAAATGCGAATAAACAAATACAATTAAAAGGAGGTATTTATTTTAATTTGATAACTTTTAAACCAACGAGCAATAAAGCTACACCTGCTAATAAAGAAACAAAAATGCCAAAACTGGGTGAACGCCAGCTGCTTGTCAAAACAATAAGTAACTGAATACTTATAAAAAACAAAGCACTACCACCTGTTATTAATAATGCACTTTTAGATAAGCCTTCAGGTAACTTTATCTTATTGCCAAATAATGCATAAGCTGCTGCACCACCAAATGAAAGAAATGTTAACCATCCCCAAAAAGTAGTAATACCAAATACAGTTGAATAAGCATTAAAGCCACCGTACATTCCAAAAAGTCCACCAAAAGGATTAACGAATCTATACCAAGGTAAAAATACTCCAATTGTGCCTATACCACAAATAATAGCAATTACTATAGCACTTTTAGGCATTGATTTTATATCTACACCTGCATTGTTTGTGCCTTGTGGTTGATTTGTGTTTGAATTTTCTTGTTCCATGTTTTCTAAATTTTAATTAATAATAAATATTTTAAGTAAATTTATTTTATTTCCTTAAAGAATTCAAATTTATTAAATTTATACAATAAAAAAACATTTTTTATATGAATTAATTAAATGCTGTCTTCAAATATTAAGTCAGCATTGATTTATAGTATAATTTAATTAAATCCTGATTCCAACAATTAATACATCATCAATTTGTTCGGTTTCACCTTTCCATTCATCAAAGGTTTTTTCAAGTTTTATTTTTTGTTCGGCCATAGATAAAGGAGCCATTTCCTGAAAAGTTTGTCTAAGACGTTTGCTCATAAACTTTTTTCGTGCTGGTCCACCAAACTGATCACCATATCCATCTGAATGCGCATAAATAGTATCACCTTTCTGAAGATCAACTTCTTTAAGGGTAAAGGATTCCATTTTCAAATAAATAGAAATTGGCATTTTATCAGCATCAATCACAATTATCTCTTCACCTCTGATAAGTGTTAAATGGTTGTTTGCTCCGGCATATAACAGCTTATTGGTAGTTTTGTCTATAGAGAACAATGAAATATCCATCCCATCTTTCACTTCTCCATCTTTACCTTGTTGTTTTAGAGACCTAACAATATGTTCGCGCAATTGATTAAGAATTTCATCAGGTCTATCATATCCTTCTTTAATGACAATTTCGTTCAGATAACTAATACCCAACATACTCATAAATGCTCCAGGCACTCCATGGCCAGTACAATCTGCTACAGCTATGATTTTTTTGTTCCCTTTAATTGTTTCCCAGAAAAAATCGCCACTCACAATATCTTTCGGACGGTAAAGTATAAAATATTCGTCCAACATTTGTTTAAAAAACTCCTCCATAGGCAAAATGGCTGTCTGAATTCGTTTTGCATAAACAATACTATCGGTGATCATTTTGTTTTGTTTAATAATCTGGTCGCGTTGAGAAGTGGCAATATCCCTTTGCTTTTCAATTTCATCCCGTTGGGTTTCTATTTCTTCTTTTTGTTTGGTAATTTCAACATTTTTCACAACCAAATCATCACGATGTTTTTCAATTTCGTCACGTTGGGTCATAATTTCTTCCTTTTGCTGCATTATCTCAGCATTTTTTAACAGCAATTCATCATGTTGAGCCTGTATCTCTTCATTCTGTTTGGTTATTTTATCATTCTTTTCCTGCAAAAGTTTATTGGCTTGTTTTTTAATACGGTAGTTACGGTAAATAAAATATCCTAATCCACTAACCATAAGAATTACAATAATAAACAAGTACATAATAAGCCTTTGTTGTTCAATTTTAGCCAATTGTTCATTAAGCACCCCTTTTTGTTCTGTTATTTTAACTTCCTGTAATTTTATTTCTTTCTTTTGATTATCTAAAACACCAATTTGCTTTTTTATTTCCTCTTTTTGTAATTCAGCTTCTTTCTTTTTTTGTTCAAGTTCTTGTTGCTGAATTTTTATTGACTTCTCTTGCATTAAAACAAGCGCTTGTTTAACAGATAAAGTTTTTTGGGTTGTTACTATTTCTTTAAAAAGCTTAGATAATTCCTCTTTTTGCTGGGTTAACTTTTTTTGTTGTTCTTCTATTTCTGACTTTTGTTTAATTATAAGTTCCTTTTGGGTCTGAACAAGTAATTTTTCCTGAACAAGCATACTGTCAGTTTTTTGGTATGAATTCCATACAGATTCAGACTTTATACCCATTGCAAGAAAAAGTGCATTAACAGAAAGACCCGATTCACTTAGTTTTTGTTCATTTATATCATAATGCTTTTCATTATTATAAACAATAAAGTTGATCATAGATTGATGAAATCCATAATTTTCACTAATCAATAGTATTTTTTTACCTTTTATTATTTCAAATACCTTTTTTAAATCATAAAGTTTAGGATTATTAACAAAAATAACCTGAACATCTTTTATGTCTTCAATTTCTTTAAATAAGGTAATAGCTAATGGTTTTTTATTTATTGTTTTAGCAGTATCAACAACCTTGAGTAATTCATTATAAATATTATTCTCATTACTCAATACCCCAATCTTAAAAACCTTAATGTCAGCAATATTGGGCCATTTCACATAAGATGAAATCTGATAAATGTATGTAGCTCGCGATTTATCAGTAAATTTTTCCTGGGTTATACCGTTAAAATAGAAACCAAAAAGAAAACAAACAATTAATGAAATTCTGTATAAATTTTTCATAAATAAAAAATTTAACTAGTTTTAATAATAAAAGATATATTTACAAGAATATTAAACGATTGAATTAAAAAAAAGTTTATAAATTATTTAATACTCCTGTCATTTCATTAAATTCCTGAATCAAATTATCCCAATCAGCAACCTGATTGAAATTATCGTTCCATATATTTCTGTCGTACCAAAGTTGATTGAGGTCTTCAATTTCTTTTGCCTGTTGTTCAACCCAAGTAAAGTATTTTAAGTTATGAATTGCTTTTTGGTCATAATAATTTAATTCTTTCATATTATCAGTTGCAACTCCTAGCAAACACCTTTCAAGGTCTTTAGCAGCCTGACCAGCATTATAAGGTCCTTTGGCATCAACCAATTCTTCAATTCGCGATTGATACATTTCTGCAGAATCTGTTGCAATAGAAAAAATGCAATCATCAGCAGTCATTTCATAGTATTTTGCAGTTTTAATAGCAGATATTAAATTTCCAATACCAGAAATGCCTATCATTTTAAGTTTATAAATGAATTCTGGTTCAAGTCCCATATCTTTCATAAAATACAAACCATCAGGTTCATTAAAAAATCTCAAAATTCGCATACAATCTTCATCATCAATGGAAGTAACAAGATTTGTATTTCTCACATTGTGTATCCATGGAATATGTTTATCACCAATACCTTCAATACGATGACCTCCAAATCCATTGCGAAGCAAAGTAGGACATTGCAAAGCTTCAGAAGCAACAACTTTAACCTGAGGATGAACAGTGCGAAGATAATCACCAGCTGCTATTGTACCCGCTGAACCAGTAGCTGAAATATAAGCTGCCATATTAGAATTAGAATTCTTCACAGAATTATATATTTCTTCAATTGCAGGTCCGGTTGTATTATAATGCCATGCACAATTTCCAAACTCATCAAACTGATTGAAAATAATACAATCTTTTCTATTTCGGCGAATATCCCAGCATTTGTCGTATATTTCTTTAACATTAGATTCGCAACCAGGAGTTGCAATTACTTCAGCACCTATTTCTTTCAGCCAGTCGAAACGTTCTTTGCTCATTTCTTCAGGTAAAATGGCAACAGCAGTAACTCCCATTAAATAAGAATCAAAAGCACCTCCACGACAATAATTACCTGTAGAAGGCCACACAGCTTTATGATAAGTAGGATCGAACTGACCTGTAACTATACGGGGAACAAGACATCCGTATGCAGCTCCAACTTTATGTGCTCCAGTGGGAAACCATTTTCCCAACATTAGAAAAATACGGGCATCAACTCCGGTCAATATTTTGGGCAACTCAATATAATTGACACCTCCATATAATCCACCTATTGTTTTTGGTTCGTTTTTCCAGGTAATTCTAAATAAATTAAGTGGGTTTAAATCCCATAAACCAATATTTTTTAATTTATTCTTTATTTTTTCAGGTATAAGCTCTGGATTTCTTTGTTGAGCAATTGTAGGCAGTACAATTCCTTTTTCACGAAAACGATCTACAGCTTTTTTTAAAACAGTTTGATCAACTACATTGTTTGTAACTTTTATCATTTTATATATTTTTAATATCTATTATATATTGTATAATTTAAGAAATTTAAAATTACTATTAATTTTCATTTTAAATTGCACTTGCAAGCAAATAAGCTTTAATACCAAAGAAAATACCCATGCCACCAAGAAATATCATTGCAAAAAGAAATATATTTTTTGATTTATTGTTTTGAATGACCAAGCCAATTGCACCCATTACGAGACAAATTTGCAAAAACAAAGTAGAAAAATCAAAATAATCTCCGGCATTATCAAGAGCATTTGCTTTGTTTTCCCATTCTTTGGCTCCAACAACCACTCCCAACACTCCATTAACATCCTGCACCCATTCTTCCTTTGGTATTTGGGATGAACCAACCATAATTTCCTTTTTTTCTTTGCTGTATCGTTTGACTTCTTTTTGCAATCCCACAGTATAATTCAACAAAGTTGCAGTATCGTCAGGAGCAATTGCTTTCGCTTCAATAAGAGATTTCAGCATATTCATCTCTCCTTCAGTAAGTGTTTGTTTAATACTTTTTGATTGATACCACTGATAAGCAGCTGATTTTTCATTAACTGCAACCATCTGATCATCTCCATACTTTCCACCTCCTAAATCTACCACTGCCAGAAGTGCTGCAAAAAAAGCAATTAGTAATCCAAACATGAGTTCTTTCTTTTTTGCCTTTTGGTCTTCTATCTTTTCTTCCATATTATAATATTTTAAATTTAAAGACTTTTCCCAATAATAGTCCCCAGTTCTATTGCATCCATTTTTATTTTTTCAATATCCATCGTCAGTAACTTTCTGTTTTCCATTACTAATTTGCCATTAATAATAACAGTATCTACTTCGCTGCCGTTCATACTAAATATGATATGAGAATAATGATTATACAAAGGTATTAAATGTGGTTTGTCAAGATCAATAATAATAACATCTGCTTTTTTTCCAATTTCTATTGAACCTATTTCATTTTGCAAACCCAATACCTGAGCACTTCCATTTGTGGCTATTTTAACAACCATTTTGGCATCCATCATTGTTGAGTTATTTTTACTGATTTTATGAAGGAGAGCCATTGTATTCATTTCGTCAAACATATTTAAGTTATTGTTGCTTGCTACACCATCAGTGCCCAAACCAACTTTAATATTTGCATCAAGAAATTCGCAAACAGGAGCAACTCCGCTTGCCAGTTTCATATTACATTGCGGATTATGAGCAACACCAACCTTATTATCAGCCAACAATTTAATATCTTGTTCTGTTAAATGAACTGAATGGGCTGCAATTACATTATTGCTTAACAAGCCTAAATTATTTAAAAGTTGTGTTGGTGTTAATCCAAATGTTTTTTGAATGGTTTCAATTTCCCATTTGGTTTCGGCAAGATGAATATTAAATGGAACATTATATTTATCTGCTAATTGCTTGGTTTTTTTTAATAATTCGGGGGAACAACTATAAGGTGAATGCACAGCAACTCCAATTGTAACAAGTGGATTGCCTGCCCATTTATTAATTAACATTTCTGTATATTTCAAACCTTCATCAGGTGTTTTGGAATTAGGTGTTGGAAAATCAATAACACCTTCTGAAAGCACTGCTCTTATTCCTGTTTCAGTAACAATTTTTGCAATTTCATCTTCAAAAAAGTACATATCACAAAAAGTAGTAGTTCCAGAAAGGATCATTTCAGCAATAGCAAGTTTGGTTCCTATTTCAACTGTTTTAGCTTTAACAAATCTATCTTCCAAAGGAAATACCTTTTCAAATAGCCATTCTTTTAAAGGAATATCATCAGCAATACCTCTGAATATAGTCATTGCTGCATGGGTATGTGCATTTATCAATCCGGGCATTACCATTTTTCCTTTTGCATCAATTACTTTTGCAGCTTTATATTTATACCCAATAGCCGCACTCTCTCCTATTTCAATAATATAACCTTTATCTATGATTAATGAAGAATTTAAGAAAATCCTACATTCCTTATCCATAGTAAGTATAGTTGTATTTTTGATTTCTATATCAATATCTCTAATTTCCAAGGTATTTGTTTTTTTTATAAATTTTAGTACAAAAATCCGAAAAGTTAAGATAATATCAAATAAAAATATAGTATATTCGTATCTTTAATTAAAAAAAATAAATTAGAACGATATAAAACTTAAGCATTATGATAGATAAAATCAAATCAACAGCTGCATTTATTCAGTCTCAGATAACTTCAAATCCTGAAGTAGGTATTATACTTGGTTCTGGCTTAGGCGGACTTGTTAATGAAATTAGCATAGAAAAATCATTGGACTACAAGAACATTCCTGATTTTCCTGTTTCCACTGTAGAAGGCCATCAGGGAAGACTGATATTCGGCAAATTAGGAGGAAAAAATGTTGTTGCCATGCAAGGACGTTTTCATTTTTATGAAGGGTATTCAATGCAGATTGTAACATTCCCTGTAAGAGTTATGAAATTGTTGGGCATTAAATATCTTTTTGTTTCTAATGCAAGTGGTGGTTTAAATCCTGATTTTAATAAAGGTGATTTGATGATTATTAATGACCATATTAATATGTTCCCTACCAATCCATTGATCGGAAAAAACATGGATGAATTTGGCACCCGTTTTCCGGATATGAGCGAACCTTATGACAAAAATCTTATTAAAAAAGCAATAGAAATAGCTGAACAAAACAAAATAAAAGTAAGAACAGGTGTATATGTTGGCAGCTCAGGACCTACTCTTGAAACCCCTGCAGAATACAAGCATTTTCAAATAATTGGTGCAGATGCAACTGGTATGTCAACCGTGCCCGAAGTAATTGTTGCCCGTCATATGCTTATTCCATGCTTTGCAATCTCAATTATAACGAACAAAGGAATTTCCGATAAAGTTGAAAAAATTACCACCCATGAAGATGTTCAGGATGTGGCAGGTATGGCTGAACCTAAAATGACACTGATCATGAAAAACCTTATTGCATCTTTATAATGTGTGATTTTAAATATTTAATTTTATATTCTAAATAAATTTTAAAAATGCTTTATTTACCAATAATTAAACCAATATGAAGAAAAAGTATTTATTGTATCTGGCCATCCCTTTAATAATTGTCTGTTGCAAAAAAAAGGATGATGACAAAATAACTCCAACAAAAACTGTAACAATTATTTCGAGTGGAAACCTCGATGGGCATATTATTAATTCTACACCAAGAGTTATAAAAGATGTTGAAAACAGTCTCGATATGGGTTGGAATGGTGGTGCCTCCATGCGTTCATTTCTCAGTTTCGATATCACTAGTATTAATAACAATAGTGAATACAAACTGGTAATTGAATCTGCAACATTAAAAGTATATGAAAAAAACACCAATATGATTCCTTTCGAAGGAGGTGGTATTGCAAGAGTTGTTGAAACTTTTATGCTCGATTATGGCACCCTGGATGCTGCCGATTTTGACAGAACAACCTTTGCAGACTGTGGCGTATTAACCAATTGGGGATACAATGTATTAAAAGAATATACCCAGAATGTTACCCCTGCAGTTTACAATTATATAGGAGCCAATGCTTTTGCAACAAAGTTGCAGTTTAGATTGCAATTTACAAACAATGACAATGTTCCAACAACAAGTACACTTTCAAATGCAATGTGGCGTATTTTTGCAGGTGATGATCAGGGAACTTCATATAATAGTTACCGACCAGTTTTGGTAATTACTTATCACACAGAAAAAAAGTAAAATGAGTATTTGGATTCAATTAACCTTCTATTGAATCATTTAAAAATATATACTAAAAAAATACTAATGCGGAATATATTTATCCTCAGTACTGGAATCCTTTTATTATTTGGGGCATGCAAAAACGATCTCGAATTGAATGCAAAATGGAAAGATATTACAATAGTTTATGGATTGCTTAATCAAAAAGACAGTGTTCATTATCTAAAAATCAACAAAGCATATCTTGGAGAAGGAAACGCATATATTATGGCTAAAATCCCTGATTCATCAACGTATTATAACAATTTAGATGTAAGTATTGAGGAATGGAAAAATGGTCAATATAATAATAAAACAATTGTTTTTGATACCACAACAATTTATAATAAAGACACGGGCACCTTTTATTATCCTAATCAGATAATCTATAAATCAACAACAAAACTAGACAACTCCGATAATGATATGGAGTATCGATTAAATATTACCAACAAAATTACAGGTAAAGTTATTACTTCTAAAACCAAATTAATAAAAAAAATCAAAATAGAAAAGCCTAGTTTAAATGTAATTAACCCAGTTGTTGATTTAACCACAGAAAAACCTTCAGTGGTCAAATTAACAGATCTTATGGGCTGTAATGCTTTATACTTCAAAGTATATTATCGCTTTCATTATTTCGAACAAGATTTAACTACCATGAATGCCTCTATGAAATATTTAGATTTCTATATCGGAGAGACGGTAAAAGGTGATGATGTAAGTGAAGTTTCATTCTCCTTTCCTGAAGAAAAATTTTACATTACACTTAAAGGCAGCATACCATACAACCCAAATGTGATAAGAAAAATAAAGATGGGTAAAGAAATTGAATTAATAATTTACACTATTGATTTCGATTTTTATACTTATCTTCAATTTGCAAAAAACTCAAATGGTATTGCTCAGGACATGCTGATGCTGGGATATTCTAATATCGAAAATGGTATTGGGATTTTTGCAAGCAGATACTGTTTTATAGCAGGTTATGATTTGACAGTACGATCGCTTGATTCTCTTTATTCTGGAAGCATTACCAAAGACTTAGGGTTTATAAATAACTAAATAAACACAATTACATATTTATTATAAATTGATAATTCAAATTATAAAAGGGGAATATGCTTTATAAAAGTAAGAAGTGTAGATTTTATAAATAATCCTAACTCATATTAAAAACAGGATTTTGTTTATAATAAAATAAAAAGCCTAACTCTTTCGAAGCTTTTTTCATAAAATATTTACCCTTTTTCTTGAAAAGGATGTCTTTTTCATTAGAGGAGGGGTCGTATTTCATGAAAAGTATCCCAAATCGGATGAAAAGTAATCACTTTCCTATGGATTATATCCATTTTTATTAAAACCAGTCTTTTATATGAGAAATTATGCATTATAATTATTAATATGCTTTTATTGTGCTTAAGTAAAAAGAACATTACAAACAAATTTGAAATCTATATAAAAAATATGTAAGTTTGAATATTCATTAAACATATTAAAGCTTTGAAAAAACTACTATTCATTTTTATATTATTCCAGCTCAGTTTTGCAAATGCACAAACTTTGGTAGATACCCTTTCAGTGAAAACACATCTGCAAAACATTCTAAATACCCCAACAGCCCGAAATTATTTAAATACAGCATCATTAAATCTGGTCGCCGATTATATTAAAGCTGAGTTTTTAAAATATTCACCTTCTGTCACGGAGCAGATATACGAAGTAAATGGCAAAAAATACAAGAATGTCATTTGTTCATTCGATACAATAAATACAGAAAGATTGATAATAGGTGCACATTACGATGTGTGCGATAATACACCTGGTGCAGATGATAATGCTTCAGGGATTGTTGGTCTTTTAGAATTAGCCAAACTATTAAAAGATAAAAAATTAAAATATCGTATCGATTTGGTTGCATACACTTTAGAAGAACCAGTCTATTTCAAAAGCGAAAATATGGGAAGCTATGTACATGCCAAATATTTATTCGACAACCATATTAAACCCAGATTACGCA
>DYDE01000092.1 GCA_020718065.1 Marinifilum sp.
ATATATATCAGCCTGATTGGGTTTTGGATAAAACCTCCTATATCCATTATATCCCATCCCAATAATGGCAAACCCGAAAATATAATAATTCCTATTAGTATAGATATTGGTTTTTTCAATTTTATATTCTTTTATTTTTTTTTGAATGTTACAATTGTGCTGATTAATTGAATTAATGAAAGTAATAATATACAGCTAATAATGCCAAAAGAGAATGCATTGTTAAAATACTTTTCTACCAATGCGCTATAATGTAGGAAAAAATGAAAAATAAGAAAAGAACTAAAGATCAACGAGGTGAATTTGCCAAATTTAGTTTCTAATTTTACAATTCCCAATATGATTATAAAGAATAAGGGCAAATGGGCAATAATGAATATTTGTTTGCCAACTACATCATCGGTAAATCCAAATAGTCTCCATTCGTTCCAGAATATGGCATCCATTTCGTGTAAGGTCAGGAATATGAAGTTCAGGATAAATGAATATTTTAGTAATGCTTTTGTTTTAAACATAATTTTCTTCTTAATTATTTAGTTTATACTATTAATCTTTTACAATAAATATCAAATCTTTTAGATCTTGAGGTTTTGCTTCTTTTGGTTTGCCAAATGCAACAGGTTTTTTTATTTGTCCGTTTTCTTCCATTACGCTTATTATATCCCACATTATTTCATGGTATATAATAGTAATTTTCTGTCCTTTGCTTAGTCCTGAAAAATCAGATAATAAAGTTGTGTAATCTATTTTGTTTATTAAATACGCTACCACTTTTTTAGCGATATTTTCTGATTGAGAATAAATAATATCTGTACTATCAGCTTTAAATACCGGTATTTGAAGCTCTCCGTTTTTATTGAACAAACCATTGTTCTCAAACTCTTTTAATATTTCAGCTTTGGTTATTTTTCCGTTTTCTTTAAAATCATTAAGAAATTCTCCAAGCAGGTCGTAATTGGAAACCGATATAATAGATACATCACTCCAATTTACATTAATTGTATAATCGCCAGAAGATAAACTATTTGTACCGCACTTAAAATTCCGTTTAGGTTCTATCATCCAAAATGTACCATCCCAGAATGGTTTATCAGAGGTGATATTGGTTTCTTCAATATCCTTGTTGTTTTCTAATATCGTCCATACCAATCCATCAAGAACATATGCAAAAAATATAGAAAAGGTATTTTTCTCCAATCCTTGTGAAATTAATGTTTTCGTTAATAGTTTATAATCATCCAGTATAAGTGGTACAATATCTTTCGCCATCTTTTTTGTAGCTTCTCTCAATTGTACAGTTTCAATTGTTGATAGTATTGGAACCTTGGCTTTATAAATAGAATCCTTTTTTTCAATAAGCCCAGATAATAGCAGTAGTTTTATCTGACTATCGGTATATTTTATTCCTGATTTACCAATTTCGCGGAGAGTTTTTCCTGTTTTCAAAGCAAATAATAGTTCCATATTGTTATCCAGTTTTAGGATATTTTTTGGATGAGCCAAGCCTACATTACAAAAACAGATGTCATCGAAGTTCTTTATTTTTTCTTTGAAAGTAGTTTGAGAATACGATTGTTTTCCAATCAAACAGATAATTGCTATTAATAAAATGATTTTTTTCATTGGTTTTCTTTTGGACAAAACTAATAAAATATTTTAAACCAAATATTGGGAGCTAAAATATAATATTAATTGCTTGCCACAGATTTCACTGATTTTCACAAATTGATTTGTAGTTAGTTATTCACGAAAAAAACTCAGTTAGTTTGGTATTGCTTGTGTCTTGAGTTTTCAATTTTGTGAATATGCAAGAACAAGAAAATCATTGGTTTCTGATAGAATGAATTTGTCTTAAAAGTTCATTCTTAATCCAAGACCTCCTCCACTAATAGAAAGCTGCATATTTTTATAATTGTTTAGAGAGCTCCTTGGACCATAGTGGTTGCTGCCAGAATAACCTGAAGAAGAAAGAAGATGTATAATGCCTCCTCCAACACTTATTCCCATTAGTATTATACCAGTGTTTCTGGATGAATAATTATAAAGCGAATGGGAATCGTTTGAATTATTCGTAAAATATAGTACTACTCCTGTAACAAACAGTGCTCCCTCCAAAAGACTGAGGATGTTATCTGGATCATCCTGAATTTTAAGTTTCAAAGTTCTTTGGGTGTTTGATGTGTGTGAAAGCAAATTAAAGGACTTTTCATTTTTATTATAACTTTGAAAATTAGATGGTTTGCTGGAACCATAACAAAACGAAAGGAAATTAGATATAAATAAAAAGAGTAAAATTCGGGTAGCTGTTTTCATTTTAAAATGATAATTATAAACTTTAATGTTTAATAGTTGACTCAAAGTTACAATACTTTTTATAATCTGTATAAAACTAGTATAAAAATAGCTATAGTAATTTTTATTTATATTTTGTTGGTAAATAACAAAACCTGATTGTATTTTCTATACAAATACAATCAATTTTCAAACATAGTCAAATAAGAATCCACTTTGGCCTCGAAGTAGGTATTTTTAAATGCCAGCTTTAGAACAGCAATGGCTCCTCCTTCCTGGAAACTTCTATTGATCGTCATTACAACAATGTCTTTTTCAATTTTAATATCGGAAACGATATCTTTTCCCCCTTCACCCGAATAGAGCAACAGCCAGTTTTTATCTTTGGTGGTCATTAGCTTCCCGGGACCTTCTCTTTCTTCATACACCAATCTTATAGGATACATTTTTGATTCGTTCTTTTTATAAAAAAAGACAATGCTTGGTTCGTCGCAGAAAGTTGGCCCATTTTCGTCAGCTGCACCATAAGTATTAGACTTGGCTTGATTCAAATAATACAATGGTCCATTATTATTATATGCTTTATAATACACAGAAACCTTATCCTGTTCAGAATCATTGTTAATGGAATAGATAAAGGCACCATACACCCAGCCAGTTTGTTTGCTTGAAGTTTTTACTTCATACCAATAATAGCCATAATCATCGCAAAAATCATTCTCAAGCTTGATAATGTCCCTGACTTTGGTTTGTTGTATTATAGTTACCACAGCACCTGTTGATAAAGTGGCAATTACTTTTCCTTTGATATCGGAAGTAGAACGCATTCTCACATTTTCACCAACTATTACAGCATCGAAGTTCGCTTGTGCATAAATAGAATTACATGAAAACAATAAAATTATAAGAATAAGATTCAATTTTATCATTTTAATATTTTTTATATATAGTAAAACAAATTTAATGGTTTTTTTAAAGCATATGAGTAAAACATAAGAGATTCTTCGCTGTACGCTGAATGACAGTTCGTTTTTGAAGATTTTTTATTCGTTTTATCTTTTTAATATTTCTTTCATTTAAATGAAAAACGCTTAAAATTTATTTTTATTGTATGTTCTATTATTTTTTTTATCATTTTTTGATTTTTTTTTATTGCTCCTTTTTTTTCTCCTACTTTTATATTGATTTTATTATAGTTATATCTACAAACGCAGAAATCGAAAAAAAATTTTAGGGTCAGTATTTTATTTTTAGTGCATATTGAAAAAAAATGTTTTTAAAGCAGTAAAAAATCAAAACCTTTGATAATAGCCTTCGGGGTTCGTACTCAAAAATATGAGTAGCATATCTGAAGCTTCGGGGTTCGTACTCAAAAATGTGAGTAGCATATCTGAAGCTTCAGGGTTCGTACTCCAAAAATGGAGTAGCATATCTGAAGCTTCAGGGTCGTTACTCAAAAATGTGAGTAGTATATCTGAAGCTTCATGGTTCTTACTCCAAAAATGGAGTAGCATATCTGAAGCTTCGGGGTCGATACTCCAAAATTGGAGTACGATGTTTGAAAAATATTTTATACTACTCCAAAATTGGAGTGATTATGATGAAAAATATTTTATGGTTAAAAAAAAATGGGAAAAGAGGAAATGAGATTTTTTTGGGGTGGGGAGAAAATTAATAGATATTGATAAAATTCATTTTGTTGATTAATATTAGGGAGGATATGGTTATATTTGCCAAATAACCTTAAAAATATTATTATGTATATATTATTTAAAAGTATTAGATATAGTAGTGTTCTCATAATTATAATCATAACTCTTTTTATTTGTAGTTCTGCTAAAAACATACCAGTAAATAATAATGTTCAAAAGCCAAAGGATACTTTATTGATTTTAAAGCCTTATGTTATTGTTTATGCAGAAATAAATGGAAAATCGGAAGTTGACAGTAGCTTGTCAAAAACAAATAGTGAGCTTATTAAAAGTGCTGTTATCAATTTACTAGAATATAAATACAAGCTAATAATTTCAGATTCTGTTGAAATAGATGAAGATACTTTAATTAAAAAATTAGATGAGCTTGAAATTAAATCAAAATCAAGTAAAAATGTATCTTCTAAAACTATTTTTAAAAAATATAATGATGTAACTAAGAGCAAATATGCATTATTGTTATTGCTAAATGCTGATTACAATCCCAGATACCAGCCAAATTATAATACTTATAATAATGCAATGGGATCAAATTCAATTTCATATAATGCAGCAGCCCAGGCACATTGCGATATGAGGTACTTTATAATTGACACTCAAACAGAACAAATTATTAGTTATGATAAAAAGAAGTCTTTAAGTACCGACCCAAGAGTAGCAGGTCAAGTTGAACAATTGACAAAAACATTACTTAAAGGTGTTTATTATAAAAGTTGGAAAAAATAATCAATTATCAGATAAAAGATACTTTTAAAATAATATTTAACTATATTTGAAACTCAAAACCAATTAATTAAATACTAAAACAAGGAGGTACCAATGTCCTATTATTTTTCAAAAGAAGTTGATTTCAAGTTTGAAGAAACTATTGAAAAGGTAAAAGAAGCATTAAAACAAGAAGGGTTTGGAGTACTTACCGAAATTGATGTAAAAGATACACTTAAGAAAAAACTAGATGTTGAATTCAGAAGATATCGGATTCTTGGAGCATGTAATCCTCCCTTTGCATACAAAGCATTGCAGGCAGAAGATAAAATAGGAGTGATGTTGCCATGCAATGTCATTGTTCAGGAAAAAGAAAATGGGAAAGTGGAGGTTGCAGCCATCAATCCATTAACTTCTATGCAAAGTGTTAACAATGCCAACTTAAATGATGTAGCTATTGCCATAAGTAATAAACTACAGAAGGTTATAAATAATTTAAGTTAAGTTTATTTTAGTGGAATTTGGTGCTTTTGTGTTTTGGTGGCAATAATCATAATATTCTTAATAAATCAGCCACTTCAGCGTTCCATCTCTTGCTACAACTTATTGCCAGTTTGAGTGCTAATCGAGATAACAATTCAACAATATAGCCATATAACAATTAAACTTACATCCCACCTAAACCCTTACCCCAACCACCATCACATCATCTATTTGCTCGGTATTTCCCTTCCATTGTTCAAATACTTTTTGCAAACTATCGTGTTGTTGTTTATTTGGCAGATTAGCAATATGCTGAAGGAGATCCTTAAACTTTTTCATCGAGAACTTTTTCTGGTTTTCGGCATTAAACTGGTCGGCAAAACCATCTGAAAACAAAAACAAAGTATCTCCTTTTTCGAGTTCTATGGTTTGTTTGCTATACAATATGGTTTTATTTGGAGCATTGGCCAAACTCTTTTTATCGGGCTTATACTCCATTATTTCCTGATTCCTAATAATTACAATAGGATTTCTGATACCCGAATATTCCAATTGATAGGTCGATTTATTAAAAGAACAAATTGCAATATCAATACCGTCATGTATTTGCGTATCGTCATTTTGTTGCCTGAGCTTTTTATCGATCATATTTGAGATAGCAGTCAACAAAACATCCGTACCTGCTTTTGGATTTTCTTCCATTGCCATTTCAATAATATTGAAACAAAGAATACTCATAAACGCACCTGGTATTCCGTGCCCTGTGCAATCTGCCACAGCAAAATAAGTTATTTCCTGTTGAACTCCGTTATTTATTTGTGTTTCGGTGTGGAACCAATAGAAATCTCCACCTACAATATCCTTGGGACGATTATATATAAACGAATCAGTGAAAAACTTTTTATTAATATCAGGCGATGGCAATATGGCATTCTGAATCCGTCGGGCATACTTAATGCTGTCAGTAGTGTTTTTGCGTTGTTTTGCCAGTATATCTCTTTGCAAAGTTACTTCTTCGTTCAACGAATTCAGTTCCTCGTTTTTTTCAGTTATTTCAGCTTTCTGACTTGCAAGCAAGAGCTTTGCTTTTCGTTCGGTTCTGTAATTTCTGAAAACAAAAAAACTAAATATTGTTAGTAAACCAACCCCAATTAATAGAAAGACTGTAAATAACAATTGGTTTCTGGCTTCCTTTTCGGCTATTTTTTTGTCTTTCGATAATATAAGTATCTCTTTTTGTTTCTTGTCTAATTCGTATTTCTGTTGTGTTTTTCTGAATTCTTTTTCGTTAGCAGAACTTGTTAAACTGTCATTAGCCTTTACAGCTATTATATAATAATCCAAAGCTCCTTTATAGTTCTTTTTTTCTGAATAAAAGTTATAGAGTATAATGGCCGATTTCTGAATATTAGATAAGTAATTGATCTTTTGAGCACTCTTCAATGCATAATCAGCATAATAAAAACAATTAGATGCTTGTCCTATTTTATGGTATATATTAGAAAGCGAAATAGCAGTATTGGAAATATTTTGATTATCCTTCATTTTAATGGCCAATTCAATGGCTTTTTCATAAAATTCAATAGCTTTTCTATAATCCCCTTTTTTCAAATAGATATTACCAAGATAATCTAAATTGGTTGAAATATTGGTCTTGTCATTTTTTAAGGTACTGATATCAAGAGCTTTTTTATAATAGTTTAGAGCCAGATCTAATTTGTTTTGACTTTCGTAGAGTTCGCCTAAATTACCAAGTATCCGGCATGTTACCGAAGAATCTTTGGTTTCAATAGATAAAGATAAACCACGGTTGTAGTATTCTAAAGCAAGCGAATCGAAATGCTGGTCAGAATATAAAATACCCATTACATTATAACTTTGCGATAAGCCGGTTTTATCGTTTAGTTTTTCCTGAATATGCAATGCTTTTAAACAGTATGCCATCGAAAATGAATAATTCTCCTGAACCCAGTAACATACTGCAAGGTTGTACAAACATAAGGCCTCGCATTTTATGTTATTAACTTCTTTAGAAATGGCTAACCCCTCCGATGCATAATAAATGGAAGAATCGGAATTGCTATATCTGTATAGTTTTGATAGTTGTGCCAATAAGATTACTTTGGAAGTATCATCTTTCATAGATATTACTTCCTTTTTCAGACTATCTATTAATGTGTTTTGAGATGTTGCGGAATTTACAATTACATTAAAAAACAAAAACAAGAAAAGTATGGTTTTTAAAACAAGTTTTTTAGGAGTATTAAGAGTAATCATAATGTTTTCTAATTGCAAACCAAATATTACTTAAAGTAGTTGAATGATTTGATGGCTTAAATAAAATACAACCAAACCTACACATTTTTTTATAAATATACAAACACAGCTATTAAAAATTATGTAAGTTTGTCTGATAAAACTAAATACAAAAAAACATTAAAATCAAATCCAATCAATTATGAACAAGAATAAGAATATTTTGGTTTATGCTTTACTAGTTATTGGTTTAGCA
Source organism: Marinifilum sp. (assembly GCA_020718065.1). Classification (GTDB taxonomy): domain Bacteria; phylum Bacteroidota; class Bacteroidia; order Bacteroidales; family CG2-30-32-10; genus CG2-30-32-10. Next base: position 7,705 of record DYDE01000092.1, read on the forward strand.
TTTGTTATTACTAGTAGTTGTAAAAAGGACAAAGAAGAAACAGTTGCTCCGAGTATACCAATGCCAGTGATTAATACATTTGGTATGATAAAAATCAAACTAAATACTGCTATTTGTAGTGCAGAAATTACTTCAGACGGAGGATCTTTGGTAACAGCACGCGGTATTTGTTGGAATACATCACCTGTGCCCACCATTACCAATAATAAAACAATTGAAGGTGATGGTGCTGGAGTCTTTACTTCTAAGATGACAGGTTTAACTGCAAAAACAAAATATTATGTCAGAGCCTATGCTACCAATAGTGGAGGTACTAGTTATGGAAGTACCATAACTTTCACCACCCTCGATTCTACCATGACAGATATAGAAGGAAATATTTATAGAACTATTCAGATTGGCGATCAGGTTTGGATGGCAGAAAATCTAAGAACTACAACATATAGGGATGAAGTACCAATTCCTGAAGTTACGGACAATACTCAATGGGATAATCTCACAACGGGTGCTTATTGTAATTATAATAATGATATTTCCAATGTAGCTGTATATGGACGTTTGTATAATTACTATGCTATTTCAAGTTCTCGCAATCTTGCACCGGAAGGTTGGCACATTCCTTCATTTCATGAATGGGTTGTATTATATAAATACCTTGGTGGTGATAATATTGCAGGAGGTAAAATGAAAGAAACAGGAACTGCACATTGGACAAGTCCCAATACAGGAGCAACCAATGAAAGTAGGTTTACTGCTCTTCCTGGTGGAGGTAGAAATAATTCTTTTAGTAATATTAATTCGATAGGTATCTGTGGATCTTCCACAGAATACAATTCAACTGCTTTTTTAGTAGCAGTTATACTATATAGTTCTGCATCTTCCTATGTTGAAGCTGGTGTTAAAGATTTGGGAGTGAGTATTCGATGTGTGATGGATTAGGTTGAAAATGATTTGGAATAAAACTTGTATATCCAGTAGAATGTTATATTTTTGAAGCTAAATATCAAATATCTTAATTAATAAAAATTAAAAATAAAACATGAACAAGAAAAACAATCTTTTAGTTTTTGCTTTAGTTGTTATAGGAATAGTATTGGTTATTGCAAGCAGTTGCAAAAAAGATGATAAAAAAGAGGATAACAATGTTATACCTGTTTCAACTAATACGCTAACTGCTACTATTGATGGAAATTCTTATGTAGCTTCTTACTTTATGCGTCAGAATGCTGATGGAGAAATTACAATTCTAACAAGAAATAGTGTGCAGACAATGGTAATAGGTCTTCAAGATACATTGAAAGTTGGGACTTACCCATTACAAGGTGTTTTTGATAATTGTTATATTGAGTGGATGCCAACAATTGGTGATGTATATACCTCTAAATCTGGAAGCATAAATTTTACAGAATTTTCAAAAACAGGTAAAATAAAAGGGACTTTCAATTGTGTTGTATCTGTATCTTCAAAAAAAAGCACTACAATTAATATAACAAATGGAGTGATTGAAGTAAATTATTAATTTTAAATAAAAACTAATTTTTTATATGTACTTAATATCAAAATATTTATGATCAGAAAAAACTACCTTTTATTTTTTGCCTTAGTTGTTATAGGAATTGTATTGGTTTTTGCAAGCAGTTGCAAAAAAGACGACAAAGAAGATGAAACAAATAATCCTACTTCAACAAATTCTTTTACTGCAACTATTGGTGGCAGCTCTTTTGTTGGCGCAAACATACTACGTCAGGCTGCGGGTGGAGCTGTTACGATAATGGGTAAATCAGGTACACAAACCTTGGGTATAATAATTCAGGATACAGTTAAAGTTGGAACTTATCCTTTATTAAATGATTATATTCATTGTCGTGTTCAATATAACCCAACAGATACTGAATATTATATGTCAACATCAGGAAGCGTTATATTTACAGAATTTTCAAAAACAGGTAAAATTAAAGGGACGTTTAGTTGTGAAGTAACTAAAGTTGCGAATAAAGGTGCAAATATTAGTATCACAAATGGTGTTATTGATGTAAGTTATTAATTTTTATTTGAGTTTTTAAAATAAAACAAAAGAAAGGTCGTAGTATTTACTATGACCTTTCTTTTATCTTATAATCCATCTTCTCAATTTCCAACATTAATGTTTTTCATTCCCTTTCTTGCAGCATGGAGGGAGTTTTTCATACGCCAATAAATCGGCAACAACATTATCTGCATCATATCCAAGTTTGGAAAGAGCCAATCTTAGATTATCCGGATTGGTTTTACTTGTTTTATACTTGATGGTAGCAATTTTGGTATCCAGATCCAGAACTACATCCATCACTCCTTTTTCAAATGCTATATTTTGTTCAATACGATCTTTGCACATACCGCATACTGCAGAAGTTAATATTTTTATTTCATCCACTTTTTTGGTTTCCTGTGCAAAAGTAGATTGGTTTATCAGCAATACCATTATTGCCAATGCTAATGTTTTAATTGTTTTCATTTGTTTATGATTTATGTTATTTAATTTATTAATTTAATTCTATATAAAACTTTAAGTACTTAAAACTTTAGTGCACTCTAAATACTATAGCTTACTTTAGGCACATTTATTTAATAGCAAATCGCATACCACCATAAATTACTCTTCCAGTAATAGGTCCCCACACCATAGAAGTATCAAAATGTGTATGATAAGGTATGAAAGGTTCTGTAATTGGGTCTTTCTGTGTAAAATTCATTAAATTCTCAACACCCAAATAAACATCCACATACTTTTTAAATTTCTTTGTTATTTGTGCATTGATAATATAATATTGTGGGGTTCTTTCATAATCTTTTCTTACAATCTCAGGCATTTTGCTTTGTGGAGATATTCTTGCACTGCCGTTAAACTGAGAGGTTACATCAAACTTCCATTTGTCAAACTTGGTAGCATAAGATATTGTGACCAATCCTTTATAACGATTCAATAACATCCTATCTACCAAAACAGAGTCTATGGTAGTTTTGGCATCATTGATACGATAAGCCAAAAGTATAGATAAGCGTTTAACAGGCTCAAATGTCAGTTGTGCCTGATAACTATTTGAATACGATTTGCCTTTGAGATTATAAAAGTATGCTGTTTCAGGTGCATGATCCAGATCTACAATAACCTGATTTATAAAATCTGTCCTATAAACATCAATACTAAATTCAGCTTTATTCTTAAGCAGTTTAAAGTCTTTGGTTAAATTTATACCATAATTTGCAGCTTTTTCCTGTTTTAATGGTTCAGTAACAACAAATGTTCTTTGACTTGCCAGTAGATACAAATTCTCCGAAATAATATTGGCAGTTCTGTATCCCAATCCTGCAGAAGCTCTTAAAACGGTAGTGCTATCTATCTGGTATCTTATATTTGCTCTTGGAGTAAAGAAAAGTCCATATTTATTATGATAATCTGCCCTGATGCCAGCAATAGCAGAAAATTTAGTTAAATAACTATAAGTGTATTCAAAGAATGCACCAGGTACTGTTTCTTTTCTATCCCAATTGTATTTCACCAATTTATAATCGTATAAAGTTGTAATATCATGCATAGAAGGAGATGTACCTGCAGGATAATTATTCACTTGATAAATATATCTGAATTGAGTCTGATCATAACCTTCTTTGAAATCATCATACAAATAACTCATTCCTGTTGAATACTTATGATTTGTATTTCCTATAATCGACTGAAAAATAAGATTTGCATAAAAGCTTTGTTCTTTACCATAATAATTGTTTACACCAAAGAAACCAGACTGATCATGATGTATACCTGAAAGTATTAAACCTACACTTTGATAAGGTTTTGAAGGAAACATGATTCCGTTTTTCCAGAATATCTCAGAACGTTTGGTATCTAAGCCAAAACCATAAGGTAATGTTTTAGCATTAATTCTTGCTGTATCCAGAATGAAAGAGCTTTTATTATAATCCATGGTTCCGCCACTTCTGTGTTCTTCAAGGTATTTTACACCAAAACGCGATACATATTTGCCTTTATTTATATAATCCCAACGATTAAAAATATTAATGGTGTTTACCAAAGGTAGATCCATAAAATTCTCTCCCAGTTTAACTTTTTCACCATTTAAATTAATGGTTGTTGAATCTATACGATTAATTTTATTTCTAAAATCTGAACCATGAAGAAGAATCATAGTACTAAGTTTGTCACCAAATTTAAAAGAAGTGTTCATATTTGCCTCCAAACGTTGATTGTTATTTGCATAAACATTAACAAAAAGTCTTTCAGAAGTAGAAGGTTTTTTATATTCCACATTAATTTGACCTGTAATTGATTCATATCCATTTATAACCGATGAAGTTCCTTTAGAAATTTGAATTGATTCCATCCACGAACCAGGAATATAATTCAAACCATATGTAGAAGCCAGACCTCTTACTGATGGAATATTCTCAGTTTGTATCTGGCTATAAATTCCAGACAAACCCAATAGCTGTATTTGTTTTGCACCTGTAATAGCATCAGTAAAAGATACATCAACAGAAGCATTTGTCTCAAAACTTTCAGAAAGGTTACAACAAGCAGCCCTATATAATTCTCCGGTAGTTAGAACCTGAACCTGTCGTGGATTTAGTTTTGAAATATAATTATTACCTAAATCGCCCTTAATAACTACTTCATTTAGTTCGTTTTTATTAGAATTTAACTGAATATCAAGATTTGTTTCAGTAGCATCAATAGAAATTGTATCTGAAGTATATCCTACAAAACTAATTATCAGTTTGTAATTAGTGATCCCTTTTTTTGAAAGAATAAAATGACCATTTTTATCTGTGGAAGTTCCTTTGGTTGTTCCAAGCCAGAAAACATTGGTTCCTGGTAATGGATTTTTCTTCTTGTCATTTGTTATTTCATATACCGTGCCTGTTATTGTTTGGGTATATGCATTAATAAAGTTAAAACATATTAACACCACTGTTAATATAGTTTTAATATATGTTTTTAACATAATATTGTTTGTTTAAGTTTAAATTATACAAAATAAAATCTACCTGGCTTAGTAAGGCCAGAAAACTAAACTAAACAAACAAAGGAATCTTAAACTGATTGAATGAAATGATTAATGATCTCCCATATAGTAGAGGAGGAGGGAAGTAATGTGAAGCTAATTTTTTACCATTTGCTCTATTTTCTATTGTGTAAATGGTTTTTATTGGAATGAAAAAAGAAATTAATTTATATGCTTTTTCTTCCGATAATTTGGTAACAATTGGCAGCATATAGCTGCCTGATTTAATCAGAAGGTGTTTATTCTGGCAACATTCCGAATTATCAATTCTGGTATTTGTTTCTTGGTTTGAATTATGAGGTTTCTCAAATCTTTCGCAGCAACATATTGGTTTCGATTTCACCAATTCATTAAACACAACATGCTTTGTAGTACCCAAACAATCGCAGATATGGATATATAAAGTAAATCCTGTTGAACTGATAAAAAATACCAGAACCATCAATATAATACTTATTTTTTTTATCCAAATCTTCATTGGTATTATAATTTAAAATCATGAGACAAGCTTAACCCAAAAGCATATTTATTGCTTATCTGTCCACCGGTTCCCAATGTATAATCAGCTTTTCCTTTATAATATTTATAAATAGGCAAATCACAAAAACCAGATACAGCCCATTTCCCTCCAACAACATAAGTTAATTGAGGGACACAATATACCAAATGACTGCCTTCAGATAAAAGTTTGGTTTCAGGGCTGGATGCTTTATCACTTTTTTTAATATCATTTCTTATTTGGAGTATTCCAATAAAATTTGGAATGATTTTTTTAGAAATAAATAATGAGGTAATGTTTAAGCTGCCAGTTGTATAATCATCAGGATTTGGTCTGTTAATATCAATCCTATTTAATAATAAAATGTTTAATCCAATAGGACTAAATCCTTTTTTTAGGAACAATTGTCCCACAAAACCAAAGGATCTTGGTGAGGGTTGAACTTCTATAGGTAAACGAACATTATTTACAATTTGGGGTTCTTTAGAAAAAGGATATTTCATTCCGGCACCCAAAGTTATTTCAATTTCTTTTTGTGGGTTTATATATGCTCCATATTTAACAGAGAAAACTCCACTTGAAAAACCATGACCAGGTTCAGCTATTTTATCTAAAATAGTATCATTAAAATGTTGTGTCTTATTAATATAGTATCCAGCTTCATTTTCAATAGTAAATCTTTTTGTTAATCCAAAACTCACAACCAATGAAACAAAGTTATAACTTGAATTCTTAATTGGGCCATAATTTACCAAACGAACATCATTATGATAATATGTTTCAAAAAAACCATATTTATATAATGTATTAACTCTTAATGTTTTTTTATTTAAAATGCCAGCATTAGCATTACCTCCAACAGGGCTTCCCATTCCACAACATTGTGAGTAGGAGTATTCTAAACTAAAAGTAAAAATAAATATTATTAAAATATATTTGAGTAGTAAGTTCATTTTCTGTAACAATTATGCTTATTCTATAACGTTTATTCTAATATTTTTCTCAATTGCATTATTGAATTTATCTTTTATAATACAAGTTACAATAAATGATTCTGCATGGCATATTGTTGTCATTATAGATGATCCACTTCCGTATATTGGAGGAATAAAGCCACTTGGTGTTCTTGCACTCCAGGTGTAAGTTAATTCTTCTCCGTAAGCAACTGCATTAACCGTTGAGTTTTCGTTAAGATGTATTGTTTCTGGATTTGCAGTTAAACTTTTAAATATTAATTGATTGCTTGCTGTTAATGTTATTTTCTTTATTACGGAATTATTGTACTTATCTTTAACTGTACAGGTAATTTCAAAATCACCGGTATGTGGAGCAGTAAAAGTAACTTGTGTTCCACTACCTGCAATATTGCCTTCGTTTGCTGACCATGAATAGGTAATGTCTTCACCAGAAGCAGTTGCTGTAAGTGTTGTTTGATAATTAAGAGGCATCAAAGTATCAGAAGCAAAAAGAGAAGAGAAAATTAAATCTGTAGTAACTGTAATTTTTATTTGTTTTGAAAGTACTTTCCCATATTTATCTTTCACTTCACATATTATAGTATCGTCTCCTATTGTTGAATTAGAATATTCAACTACAGAATCATTCCCACTAAAACTCCCATGATTGGCTTTCCAGGTAAAATTTAAACCATCTCCATAAGCCAATGCTTTGATTATTGTTTTGCCTGAAGGAGTTATAAAAGGATTGGTAGCCATAAGTTCATTAAAACTTAATACTTTTGGTTGGTGCAAACTAGGGTTTTCAGTAAAAACAATTTCTTTCTTTTGGCAGGAAACGAATGATAAAACGGCTAATATTAATAATATCCTGATTTTCATCGTATATGGTTTTATTTAGGTATTGCAATACAAAAATAAACAATCATATTCGGTTTTCAAATATTATTATTAATTTATTGATATATATCAATAGCATTCTTGTTTTTTTTGGAACAAGGAGAAAAAAGAAAAGGCTGTCTTTTAAACAGCCTTTTTAGAATAAAAAATTATCAATTATTTAGTAATAGTAATTTTCTTTGTAACAATATTGTTATTTGTTTTAAGAACGCAATAATAAATGCCAGCACTTAAATCATTAACATTGAAAATGATATTATGTAAACCTTCATTTTGCTTGCTGTTATTAACCAATACTGAAACTTCATTTCCAAAAGAATTATATACTTTTAGAGAAATATTAGATGGCTCATCTAGATTGTATGAAATATTTGTTGATTTATAAATTGGATTTGGGTAACAAACAAAATCTTGTTTATTGACTTCATTATTATTTAAGCCAACAGTACCTATTTGAATGGTTCCAATATAAGGTTGCTTGTTCTGTGCTGTTATTATTAAATTAGCAGTGCCAATGCTTGTAAATGCAGGGAAAGATAAATTAGCAACTCCTGAAGTATTTGCCATTTTTGCTGATAATAATGTGCCATTTAATGAAAGTGCAACATATGCATTAGGTGTGGTTGTTACTGTAAGGGTAGTCATTCCAATTGTTAAGGAAGATGGGTTTAGTGAAACGGATTGAACTGTTGGAATTCCTAAATATATCATAACCGAAGGATCACCCATTAAATTATACATTTCCCAATAATAAGTTTTTTCACTAGAAGTTGATTGTTCAACAGCTAAAAGACCTGCAATATTCATTTGGCCTTGAGTAATAAACCAAGCTGTTGTAGCTTCGCCATGTGTATGAAAAATTTTATCATATGAACCTAATTTACTGGCATCATAAGCAGGATGCAAAACAGCAGTTTTAAAACCGCAACCCCAATAAAAGTCTTCATCCCACATGGAGTTATTTGAAGCACCTATATAACCAATAGCTCCTTTATTGGCTGCTCTTAATAGAGCTTCTCCAAAACACTCTTGATTATATGTGTTTGTAACACAACAATTACCAACCATTAAAGGATATTCATGGTTATTTTGTAAGCTTGCAATATTTGAAATACTGAAAGATGGATTAGACCAACCTGTGACTCCACCATGTGCTGTATAATTTGCAAATCCTACACCGTCACTTACATTTTGAATAATTTGTGCTCCACTACTTCCTGATGCAGGATATAAATAAGTGAATGAACTAATTCCATTAGAACTGTTAAAATAAGTCTCAGTGCCATAATTTATTTGTCCATTTCCATAAATAGCAGCATATGAACCATCAACACCTGATATCATAACAACTTTTCCTAAAAAAGCTGGATCTGGAAATAAATATTTTTCATATTCTATTGTTTTGTCAATTTGAGGTTGCAATTGGGTTGTATTTTGAGCAGAAAATCTTCCATAAAATACTTCTGGAATTTTATCTCCTGTATATTCGCAATAATATAAATCAGTAGCATGTGAGGCTGCTGTACCTGTCCATGCTGGAATTTGAGCAACATCTCCTACAAATAAAACAAAACTTGGAGCTGGATCTAATGGTGTTCCATTGTTATAAAG
>DYDE01000093.1 GCA_020718065.1 Marinifilum sp.
AAAAAAGCGGTGTGTCAGGGGAATTGCAAGGTTTTTGCAAAAAAAATTTTAACATCTATAAAAGGGAAAAATAACAGTAAAATTATTTTTGCAAAACTCTGTATAACCTTGTCAAGGGGCGTTGGAGGCTTATCTTTGTTTAAGGTTTTATTATTATCATCAATATTATTCATACCTTATTATTTAAGGGCTTAGACAATAGTTTGGCTTTAGTTTATAATAGCATTGTAATAATAAATTTTCTATCTTTACAGAAAAAAGGAACAGAAATGAACTATACTACATTGTTAAAAGAGGCCCTAACATTATCTCCCGAAGATCAGGCTAAACTAATAAACGATTTATCAAAAGTATCATTGAAACCAGATTATATATCTAGTCGGAGAGAACAATTATTAAATAAACAAATTGGCTGTCCGCATTGTGGATCAATGAAACATTATCGTTTTGGGAAGGATAAAGGTAGCCAAAGATATAAATGTAACACTTGTAAAAAAACATTTACCGAATATACTGGTACATGGGTAGCAGGTTTACATAAAAAGGAATACATAAATGAGTATATAGAACTAATGAACCAAGGACTATCATTAGATAAAATAAAAAAAGCCTTAAAGATAAATAAGAAAACTGCTTTTGATTGGAGACATAAAATACTATCGTCATACCGAGATACAGATAAAGAGAATTTCGCAGGAATAACCGAGAGCGATGAAACATTCTTTTTAGAATCAGAGAAAGGAAAGCAACAAAAAAAAAGAACTCCTCGTAAACGAGGAGGAAAGTCAAGCAAGAGAGGTATTAGTGATGATCAGGTCGCAGTAATAGTCACATCTGACAGAAAAGGCACAATGGATATGACTGTTTCAACTATGGGTAGAATTACCAAGAAAAACATTAATGATGCAATAGGAAGTCGTCTATCAAAAGATACTATTCTTTGCTCAGACAGTCATGTGAGTTATAAGGGTTTTGCAATAGACTTAAAATTAAAACACATAGCATTAAGGAGTGATTTAAAGCAACGAGTAAAAGATGATATATATCATATTCAACATGTAAACTCAATTCACAGTAGAGTGAAAAAATGGATAGACTCATCTTTTCAAGGAGTATCAACAAAATACCTACAAAACTATTTAAATTGGTTCAAAGTTCAAGAAAACCACAAGAATTCTATTGCTGCATTAAATGAAATGATTGTAAGAAGTCTAAAGGATTGCAATGCTCTTATTAAATTCAGAAAAATTGATTGGTATTATACAAAATTAATTACTACGCAATAATAAACTAAAGCCAATAGTTTATGCGAGTTACTGAAGTTTCTGGTGGGTGGGTATAGTTGATAAATGTTTCCAAGGGCTGTGGCTGGAAGTGTGATTGATGACGGTGGTGGTTTTGGCATGTGTTTTTGTTTGAGCGTCAGGGGAAACGGCGCCTACCAAAAAATATCGGACATAATGCGATTGCAGCAAAATGACAAGCTGCAAAACATTATTCAAACAAAAGCTATTAGGGGTTTGAATAAACCTCTAATAAAAATTTCTTGCTGCTTGGCATTTTGCTATAGTTAGGCTTTGTCCTGATATTTTTTGGTGGGTGTCGTTTCCAGAAGGGTGGATACAAAAACCATGACAAAACCATTGCGGTGGCGTGTGATGGGAAGTGGGAACCTTTTTAGCCTTCAGGCTAGGAAATGTTAACGAAAAGGACAAATGTGTATTTTACGATGTGGGTAGGCGTGGGGCTATTTAACATAATTGACTTATGGGACAGGATATACCTTATAAAGAAATACATTTGCGACCTGAAATGAATATAACAGGGCGCATATCGTGTTCCCATAAGAGGCTGTTATGTTATATAGCTTTGGGTTGTTTTTTTTCTGGCGCATCTTTTTGTTTTGTGTTATGATGCAGCTTATTGACTTTTGCTTTTACCTTTTAAATTTAAAGAATCTTAAAAGCAAAAGGCAATGTGCTGCTTGTGTGTTGATACAAAAAGTGTGACAGAAAAAAAACAACAGAAGGGATGGGGTGGGGAAAGGCAAAAAAGACAACGAAGCCCCTTGTAATCATTTAGATTTCTGGTGTGTTAGAGATGGAAAAGAGTGTGGATTTACTCAGGAAGTACTATTTTTCAATGTCTTCGTGATATCGCTTCGCTAAGTTACTCAGAATTTTTTTTTCAATGTCTTCGTGATATCTCCTACCCAGGTAGGCAAGCTTCGATAAGTTTTTGCTTTTTGGATTTAGTTATTAGTTGTTTGTTTTTTTGTACCCTATCTGTTTTCTCGGTTCTTCTAGTGGATTCAAAAGCTGTTTTAATGCATTAAAGATAATCTGAATTTCTTCGCTATTCTGAACAACCTGCTTTTCCATTTGTTCTAGTTTTAGTAATATATCTTTATGTGTGAGCAACATTTCTTTCATTTTTGTAAATATCCTTATTATCTTAATATTTACTTCTATTGCTATTTGACTATTTAGAATACATGAAAGCATTGTTACACCTTGTTCTGTGAAACAAAAAGGCGTATAACGTAAGCCCATCTTATCGGAATTGGAGGACGCAATTTGCGACCTCCAATTTTCGAACTCTTCTTTTGTCATTTCAAACATAAAATCTTCGGGAAAACGTTCAATATTACGTTTTACAGCTTCTTTTAATCTTTTAGTTTCTACACCATAAAGTTCAGCAAGATCTCTATCTATCATTACTTTTTGATCTCTGATAAAATATATTTTATTGAGAATGATTTCATCTGGTATTACTGATAATTTATTCTTTGTCATAGAGTTTATTTATATGGATTACAAAAGTATTACTTTAGATATTAATTTCAAATTGTAAAATGATGCTTAATTAAAAATTAAACAATAATGAAAAAAATGAAATGGAGGACGCAATTTGCGACCTCCAAATTTGAAGTTTATGAAAATGTATAGTTTAAAATAACTTCTGGCAAGAAGCCAGAAAAGATAAAAATGAACGAGATATAGCAATAAATTAAGGATAGGAGAATCAGGTAGAGCCTGAGGGATAGAAGAGACGAGGTGCAACCTCGGCTCAACGGGAGCGTGAGTATTTTGCCCTGTGGATTAAGTTATTATTATGTTCCTAAGTTTACCATTACATGAAACAATTCTATGTTATTGATATGGGTCGTTTTTGCAATTTTAAAATTATTTACATTTTCAAACTCATTTGCTATATCTATAAAACCAATATTTGTGTCAATTGAAAAATTAGATGGGTAAGAAATTGATAATACATCAGATTTATATGTTGACCATTTGCTTTCAAAATCAACTGAATTATCTAAATAGTAAATAATAACATAATAATTATTAATTGTACCAATATATTTTGGACATTTTATAATATGCTTTTGAGTATAATCTTTGTCCTTTAAAATAAAAGCTTCAATAAGAGCGAAATTCATACCACCACCAGATTGAACCACTAAATCTGCATTGCCTGCATCTGCCCCACCAGTTGAAGTGTCTAATCTTGGTTGATCAAGAATTGACCAGCCCCAAATTGGGAATCGAAGTCTAAGAATGGCCTGAATAAAATCATTGAATCTATTTTCGTGGGTAATTTGCCGAAGAGCTTCTCTTTTTTCTCTGATTACACTTAAGGCTTGAATTAACTCATTAAGTATAAATTTATTTAAGTGTCTTTTATTGTTAATTGTGTCAGGTGTAATTTTGGGAATATCTTTTGGAGCAAGGTTTCTTATATCTCGTAAACTTATTTTATATTTTTCAAGAAGCATTATTGAAGATGAGTTGTCAATAATAGTTTGTATTGTCGGAGAAATAGGTATGTTTGAGTTTATTAGATATTGTTCTGAATTAAAAATATATTCAAAAGCCAATTCATGTAATTCTCTTTTAACGTAGTAATTGTATATTATCGGAATTATTTCATCATCATATAAATATCTTTTTGAAAGTTTATTAACTGTTTGATCAAATTTGAAAGAATCATTTAATGCAGTATAATAAAAAAGATTATTATACAAAATCCAATCTGATAAATCAGATAGCCCTTTTTTTTCTTCATCTTTGAGACTGTTGATGAAGTTGTCCCAATCTTGGTTTGTCTGATTTAATAATGATATGTCTATTTTATTATTATAGCTTTTCAAGGTTTCAGCACGATAAATATGAAAGGCATAACGGATATTTTTTGTATCTTCGGATAATAATGATTTTAAGAGTTTAATAGCTTCATTGTATTCTTTTTTATTATATAATATTGAAAGTGCAATGTAGAATTTTTTAATATTCTCCACATTTCGATTTGTAATTGTATTAGAATGCTTAATTATTGGTATTGGCAGATTATTAAGTTTTTCAAAATCTTTTTCCTTAAATGCTAAAAGAAGGTTTATTTCAAACAAAAAAATATTTGTACTGTCATCATTTTTTTTTACTCGATTAAAATGCTTTTGAATTCTATCAATTAAAGGCTTTGCCAAATTCCAATGATTTTCAGAATTTACAGCTTCTATTAAAGCATATTGAAGCTCTGAGATTGTTGAACTAGACTTTATAAAATTTTCAATTTCAATACTATTAATTCGTTTTGTAATAATGCTTCTCGATTGATTTGAATCTAAAATATTTATGGCAGTTAACATTCTACCAATATCAATACTTCTTCCAAAGAAATCTTGAATAAACATATTTTGACTTTCCTCAATAAAATAATTAGTTGCTCTATATAACAAAGATGTTAAAGATTGATAATATATTTGATAACCAAATACATAATAACTTTCTTTGAAAACATCAATTTTATTATAAGATAATTCATCAACAGAATAAGTTAAGGCATAGAATTTTATAAAATTTTCAATATGGTCTATGGTATCTGTAACTGGTAACCCTTCTATATCATATAAATCTTTTTTACTATTAATTGAATTATACCCCAATAATAATGATTTTAAGAAAAGTTTTATTTTTTTATATAATTCTTGATTTTGGTCATCATATGTATAACCATTGGTTTTAAATATTAATGTTGATTTAAAGTTTTCATTTAATGATTCTAAAATATCATTATTTTCAAAGTGTAAAAAGAGATAGCCCCAATCAATAATTTCAAAACCAAACTCAAATTCATTTCTTTTTGCGAATTTTTTTTGCAAACTATCATCGCCATATAATTGAACTTCAATTTCAGGTTCAGTAAAATATTGGATTAAGTATTTTTCTATTAAAGCAGTTATTTCTTTTATGATATTTTTGTTTTTTTGATTTTGATCATCGGAAATTTCGGTTTCAACAATTCGAAGATTTGCAAGTTTTAAAAATTCAATACATAAATCAACTAGCGCAGATTCGAAATGCAATATCTCATTATGATGAGGATTAATATGAAATTTCTTTTTCAGGTAATCATAAAAAGATTGTAAAATATAAAATATTAATCTTGGATTAATTATTGGACGTGGATAAGAATTATAATTATTAATTTTTTTATTACTTAGTTTATTTAATATAATATTATATCTTTTTTTAAAAAAATCATGACTTATCATACTGTCTCTATTGTTTTGATTGTAACTGAAAACTTTTTCAGCAACATAAAACAAAGATTTTGCAATTAATTCGCCAGAATCTTCAATAATTTGAGTTTCAAATGTTGAAGCAAGTTGTTCTAATGTAAAATCAAATAATTCAATCCAAAATTTGTTTTTTAAATCACACTTTTCCTCAGTTTTTCTATCATTGTTAGATTGTTCAGATAACAGTAGTTCTTTAATTTCAATTTCATCAATTAGTTTAAATGCTATAGGGATCAATTCTGTATCTAAAAACAAATATGGAATTACTTCAGGAAATTCATTTGAAATGTCTTGATATAATGACCAAACTAAAAATGGTCTTGTTGTATCTTTTAAAATTCTAATACTATTTTTAAATGGTGTTGGATATAATGGATCATTTTGGATTATAATGCGCAGTAATAAATTACAATAACTTCTGGATGCCTGATAATCAAAAACGCCATCAAGTCCCCATGTGTGGGATTCAATACTTTCGATGTAATTAAAAGTATTAGAATAATTTAATTTTAGCAATGGCATTTCTGCCTTAATGTCTATATGATGATAATTATCAGCATCAAGCCAAATTTTGTTGAATTCAGCATCAGATTTCAACAAATCAGTTTCAGCATTTAAGAATGAGACAGCAAGTTCACAAATTTTTGAAGTATTTTGTGAACTCAAATATTTATCCAAACCATCAATCCATATTTGAGTACCTTCAATCAGTTTGAAGAATTTTTTAAATTCAACATCTGTTGCATTTTCACCCCCCAAAAGTAACCAAAGAGTTGATGCAATCTCATTTCTCAAATACTTCATATAATCGCCTTCATACCAGCAATAAATGTCTTTATTCAAATCATATTTTAAAATTTCTTTTTTAATAAGAAAATCAATTGTTACCTGATTTGGTGCAAATGCTTTTAAAAGATTTTCTAATGTTTCTCCAGAAATGGTTAGTTTAGAATCTTCAAAACAAGTTTTATAATAAATATGTAAGCAACGTAAAATATCATTCTTATCATTAGGAATATCAAAGGGTTTGCCTTCTTTTTCAGAATTACTTAATTGTAAAATGAAATGTCTGACAACTGCAGGTATAATGATTTCATTTTTCACTGTTCTTACCCA
This sequence comes from Marinifilum sp., assembly GCA_020718065.1. Taxonomy (GTDB): domain Bacteria; phylum Bacteroidota; class Bacteroidia; order Bacteroidales; family CG2-30-32-10; genus CG2-30-32-10. The sequence continues at coordinate 6,701 of DYDE01000093.1, forward strand.
ACATATATTTTCAAAATCTTCAAAAGATAATAAGGTCTTGTTTGCATTATTATATTCTTTAATAATTTGGAGAAAAACATCTTTGCTTCGTTCAATAAATTTTAAATTGAGAATTATTTGAGAAATAATCAGAGATAGGTTGAACTGTAAATTTTCTGATTTTATTTTTGGATAAAGATCATCAAAAAATGTGTTTTTATTAAACGCTATTTGTTTTATGCGTTCACTTAAAGATTTTAGTTTTTGTGTTAAAGTATATGAATTGGGGAATACCATTGTTTTTAAATGTTTATGGTTTTAATTAATAATAATAATTATTATTTTACAATATTATGTTTTAAATAATTTTATTAGCATCTATTGTATAACCACATCCTTTAAGTTCTTTTATAACTTCATTTTTCCATTTGCCATTATCACCATCATATGTAATATAAATAATTCCATGATAATCAGAAGGTAGCTCAAAATCGCAAGTACCATCCACTAAAGCAACGACTTTATTTCTGCCAAGTTTTGCTATAAAATAGCCTAATTCAAAGATAACATTTTGTCTTGCTCTTTTTTTAGCTTTCTTGCTTCCCTCTTTGATAGAATATCCTTTGTCATCTGCTGATAGTAGTACAACAGCAAAGCCAACATCTGAATTTGCAATGAATTTTTCAATTATTGTCGATCCTTTATTTGTTTGTTCATGTAAGATTATAGGCTTCAGTTCTAACTTTTCAAGCATTCTTGCAACAGCTAACCTCATTGCTTCATTATGACCATGAACTATAAAAATATTACTATTTTTAGTTTTTGTTTCTTTTTTAAATTCCAATTGGTTTGGTAAGACTATTCGTTGATTAATTTTCCTTTCTTCTTTTACTGCAGTTATTTCAATTAAATCAATAATTTCATCAATTAAATTTTTAAAACATTCTAAATGAGATTCTCTAACTAGAACCAAAACATCCTTTTTTATATCATCTAATCTTTTGATATAATTGCTATTATCGCCAAATTGTTCTTTTATCAATGCAACGGTTCTATCAATAAGCGAATTTAACGTTTTGTTCTCAAATACATAATAGCTATTGTTTAATGGTTTTAGTTGGAACTTAATTTCCTTTAATTTTGCTATGATTTTTTCTTTCATATCTTTTTTGGATGTGGGTTTTTGTATTATGTCTTGTTAGATTTCACTTGCCCAGTTTGTAAATGAATTTTTTAATTCTTGCCAATTTCCAGTTGGACCAGCAGATACATCATTAAAAATTGATTTGTAAAGACCTGCATATTTGTCATTATTTACTTTTTTAATAAAGAATTCAAAATAATTTTGTCTAAATTTAAAAAATTAAAGTATCTCCTTCGTCGGTAATTATAAATAAGAATCTGTCTAGTTTAATTTCATCAAGAATTTCAAATAATTCTGATTTTTGTTCATTAGTAATTCTCATCATACCATCTTCTTTTAGAATTAGTTGTTCTCAATAATCCTGATTTTCTCCTCTGTTAATCCATAACGGGCGTAGATCATCTGGTTGATTTTTTAAAGTGTATTTTTATTTTTCTTATCTTTTTCCCTTGGTAAATAAATCTGCTGTGTATTTTTCATACAATTCAAACAAAAACTCTATTCGTTTTGCTTCATTTATAAATGGTTGGGGGCGATATGCAAGATCAACCGCTTTGTCTAACTCTTGGTGTGCTTTTACCAGAGCTGGTGGCATAGTCAGAGAATCATACAAATCAGCTAAACTTGAGTCTGGAAATTGTTTTCTTACTAATAATATATTTTCTGCTGAATCTTCAATTATTTTTTTTTGTTTTTCTGTTGGGTTTTCTGGCCATGGATAATTGTTGTAAACCAGGCTACCAGAATATCTAAAATCACTTTTTAATCTACCACAAACATAATTAACCCAAGTCATATGCATTATTGAAGTGAGAACTCCAAAATTATACATACTTGATTCAGGAACAGTTCGAACCAAATCACTTGCGATGATATCTTTACTTAAAAACCCTATAGGTATATATTTTCGGAATTCTGAAGAGACACCAGGGATTAATAGATAATCTTTTATAGGTTGGCGAATTTCACCAAAAAGCATTGGGTAATTAGCTAATTTTTTGGTTGAATCTCTTTTACTTTTAAGTCTATATTCTTTTACTTGTTGTATTCTTTTATAGATTTCTTTAAAATTTGAGTATTTATCAGGATCAACATCTTTTAACCAGATACACCATCTTTTAACCCCATTAATAAATTCAAAAGAACCAACAAATTGTTTAATAAACTGCTGTGAAGAATTATCATTTAAAATAATACTTTCTTTTTCTTCATTGTTTAATAGCAAAAGACCTCCATCATTAGCCATGCTTCCATAAGACATTTCAGGAACATTACATACTGGAGTTTTTCTTTTTAAGATAACAAAATCAGTTGCTTCAACTAAATACGGATTAATATTTTTTACTTTCAATTCATGAGGTTCGCTTTTAATATCTTCATATTCATAAATATGTTTATTGCTAATATCAAAGTTAGAAAATCCAATAATTACAACATGAACCGCTGCTTTCCCCTTAGCTTCATTACTCCATTTGAAAGTACGATGAGCAAAATGTATCTTTATTTTGTATTTATTAAAAAGCTCATTCCATAAGATACCAACCTGTTCTCCTTGTGCAATTGAATTTGTCGAAACAAATGCTACTTTAGTTCTTATTTCATTAGATTCATCGGTTTGTGGTGAGTAGTCGGTCAAATATTTTGCAGCTTTTATATGCCAGCATGTAACATAATCCAATACACCTGCTCCGTTAACTCCTTTCCAGATCAAATCCATATCTTCTTTTTGTTGTTCATTTTGCATTTGTTTACCTACAAATGGCGGATTACCTAAAATATAATCAAAACGCTGTGTTTTCTTTTCCCAGGGTATTGGATCAATTAGTTTATGCCAGTCTATCCTTAAAGAATTTGTATTTACAATTACAGGGCTTTTGCGTAGTGGTAATCTTACAAAATATTCACCAAAAATTTCGGATATTCTCATATTCATCTGGTGGTCTACCAACCACATTGCTACTTGAGCAATCTGAGCGGGAAATTCTTCGTACTCAATACCGTAAAAACGGTCAACATCAACTTTAATTAGGGTACAAACATCAGTTACATATTGCCCTTTTTGTAATACTTTAATAATTTCTATTTCAAGTAAACGAAGTTCGCGATATGTAATTACTAAAAAGTTACCACATCCACAAGCAGGATCAAGAAAACGAAAAGTGGAAATTTTATCATGAAACTTTATGAGCTTATTTTTATTGTCCTTAACTGCTTCAAACTCTTCCCACAGATTGTCAAGAAAAAGAGGTTTTATCAGTTTTAAAATGTTTTTTTCACTGGTGTAATGTGCTCCTATGTTTCGCCTTTCTATAGGATTCATAATACTTTGAAAAAGCGAACCAAAAATTGCAGGCGATATTTTACTCCAGTCGAGATAGCAACATTCTAAAAGAGTTTGTCGCATTTTGCTATTGAAAGAGGCAAATGATAGCTGTTCTTCGAATAAAGTTCCATTAACATACCGAAATGCTGACAAACTTTCATCCAAGGTTTTTTGTCGTTTTTCAGGTGGAGTATTTAAAACCTGAAAAAGCTGTGCAATATGAATACCAATATCAGAACCATCTTCGTTTGTTTTGATTTCTACATAATCCTGAAAAGCATTCTTATCGAAAATGGTGGTATCTTCTGCAAATAGACAAAATAGCAAGCGAACAAGGTATTTTTCGAGTTCATGACCTGTATAACCAGCTTCTTTCAGGGCATCGTGTAACTTACCCATCAGGTATGCTGCTTCAATATTCACAGGATCTTCTTCTTTATATACTTTTTTTTGATATCCTGCAATAAAACCAAACAAGTGAACGTTGCTTACAAAGTCCTTAAGTTGAAAATCAATTTCTTTGTTGTCGTCTATATCATAAAGTCGAAAGTTTTCGAAATCGCAAACAAGAATATATTTTGGTAATTCGTGTTGTTTCAATCCATCTAAATAATCTTTTGATTGATGGTATGCTTTATCGAGGCTTTTGCCTCTGCTTTTCATTTCAATTAATATTGTTCCTTTCCAAAGCAAGTCAATATAGCCATCGTGCTGGTCAAGTTTTTTAACTCTGTGTTCAAAAGTGGCTACCCTCCTTTGACTAATGCCAAAGATATTAAAAAACTCATAAAGAAAAGTTTTTGCTTCAGCATCTTCGTTGAATGCATTTTCCCATTCTTTTGAAAATTTGGTTGCACGTTCTTTTATTTCATTCCAGCTTAATGCCATATTGTGATTTTGGAAATTTATATGTCAAAGATAGGTTTTATAAATTATGTTAGAATAAAATGTAGTTTAATTTTTATTCACAAAAATTGCCATTAGTTGAAAAACACCAATGTTTTTGATCTTTTATATATTTATCAATTTTCACTTTTTTTTTATAGATAATTTTTAATTCTTGAACATTTACAGGTATTTGTTTTGATATTGTGTAAGTATCATCAAATTCAGTTTTACAATTATCACATCGTAAAACACCTAATTTTAAAAATTTATTTTCACCGGATTGCCTGATTTCATAGAATGAATGTTCTAATATTTGATAAAAATCAGAACCCTTTTTATTGCTAAATTGTGCAAATGGTATGATATTACCACAGCAACTTCTTATTTCACTAGTGAAATAAGATAAATGTTTTTCTTTACAATTTGGGCATTCTCTTTCATAAAATGAAATTTCAAATTCATTTTCAGGGTTTGATCTCAAATGTTCGCAATATTTTAATCTCCTATTTAATAGGTCATCAACAAATTCAAATATCCCTTTTTCAGTTGAATTAAGCGATACGATGATCTCTCCTTGCTGGTTTTCAAATATTTTAAAAATCGGAAGGTCTTTAAATGCTTTTGTCACTGTATTATCAAACATAAATTCTGTTGGAAATATTCTAAAAAACCAACAACCCTTAACACCATCCTTTTTAAAATTTTCCTGACGAAGTCGAGTTTCCTCAAATGTTTGTTTACTCCACTGAACTTCAAAAGCAATTTTTGCACTTTTTTTTATAGCAAGCACATCAGCCCTCCAATCATTTTGTGAAAATTCAGGAATCGCTTGCCAACCATTCTTTTTACATGCTTTTATAATTTCAATTTTTGATTTTAAATGTTGTGGCGTTTCATTTTGCCAATCACAAATAATGCTTTTGTTTTTATAATGAACAAAATGGTTAAGCCCTTTTGAACTGGTTCTTAAAAAACCGGTTTGTTTACAACAAGGTAGAGTTATTGAGGAATTCTCATTTTTTATTTTAAATTTTAAATCGGACCATTCCTGACTATTATAATCAATGGATAATATTTCTTCATTATTCAAGAATGCTCGTAGAGGCATGAAATAAATATTTATAAATTCTTAATTAAGAAAAGTAAAATTTATTTGGATCTATTCTTTTTTCTGCAATAGTAATTCAACTATCAATCTACCATATTCACTTATTTTAAATACTATTTCTTTTTTAGGGATTTCTTCATCTGGATTAAACAAATAAGTTGTTCCATCAATACCTAAATTTATCAAAAGGCCAAGATTATATAAAATGTGTTTGTCAATTACTTCCAATTGTTTTTGTTTTCCATTATAATAAAGCTCAAGTTTTGATAAATCTTCTAAAAAACACCTTTCAATAATTATTGATAGTCTAAGAAAAGTCTTGTAATTTATGATGCCATTGATTGAATAAACAAAAAGTTTACCAATTAATTCAGCTTTTTTAATATCATCCAACTTATCAATAATCAAAAGAATAGTTTCTCCAACTTTTGAAGAATATTCAGAATTGGAATTTATTTTATCTGTGAATTCTTTTCGTTTTTCAAAAGGAATATCTTTGATCTCAAATAGAAACATTAAAATTTTCTTTGCAAATATTTTATCTCTAATTCCAATACCAATCTTAGCAATACTGGAAAATGAGCCAATAATTGGAATATCTCTTAAAATTCCATTTTCTAAAAAACTATCAAGCCCAACTTCAAGAAGATCTTTAGTCAATTTTGTTAAATTTTCTGAAATAATTGATTCTCCTAAAGTGTCCATTTCTAAATTTCTTAAATTATTCATAATTATATCATCATTAAGAGTTTATTCTATCAAGTTTACAAATTGCCTCATAAAGCATATCCATAAATGCATCTTGTTTTACTATTATTGGTAGTTGTTTTATATAAATATTATCCGGATTGATATCATTTTCAGCATATCTGGTTAAAGAACTATGTTGAATGGTAATTATTGCACAAACATAAAATGTAAGATTGATAAATACTAAATCAATCATCATAGGAAAAATTTGCTTTTTTATAATATCATAAAACTGTTTTGTTTGTTCTTTATTTCCAATAAAATTTAACAAATCCTCTTTTACATTAATGGCTTCATGGGTTTTAAAATTACCAATCCAATCAGTTATCCCAAGCATTTTTGTTTCAAATATTTTCTCATAATCATTTGGAACATTAATTTTGGTTTCTTTTATTTCTTTAAGTTGTGCAAGCAAGTAAACTAAGTCAGATATTGCAATATTTACTAAATCATAATTTTTCAGACTATCAATGAAACTAGTACTATCTTTTAATGATTGGGAATACTCAGTTATATTTGACTTTGATAAAATTTCGTGATTCAAAACTTTAGGTAAAGGGTTTATAATCTCTATAAATTTTTTAATTTCATTTTCTTGTTTTACGATTGTTTTTTTATAAATTTTAAGTTGATCATGTTTGATGTCATCAAATTCTTTTTTACTTAGTTTTCCATTTAAAAGAGCCAAAGCTTTGTTTGCCTTTTCAGATGCCTGTTGGAAAAAGAAATAAGAAGTTCTATAATGTTCATTATCATATAGAAGACTTGCTGATTTTAGATCGCTTAAAGCAATTTCTAACCATATTTTTACTGTTGAATTCATATTAATGCTAATTATCTTTTTTCAATTCATAAAATTATTCATTATTGTTCTAAAACAAAAAAAATTATATAGCACACATAACTACTTCATGCTTATTTTTTTGTTTAATGATTTATCTGCAATGTTTACAAAAAATGTTCAATTGACAATGGACAAATCAATTTATTATTTTGAAAACCCAGAATTAATTGTTCTTTTATCTTTTTCCATGATTCATTATTCTGTATATCAAATATTTCACTTTATACAAATTGATCAAGATAGATGCATTTGATACCATTTTCAAAGTAATTTTTCATTTGGGAATTACTTTACTAAAAATAAAAAACATTGCTTTTTTAGGGTGTATAAGTTATAAATGAATTAAAAAAAATCTAATTAATTTTCCAAACAAAGCATTTAGGTTTACACCTATACCAAAGAGACTGGGTTTTAGAATAATTATTTCATTAACATCATTCCAGGATAGATTAGATTTGTTTTTATTTTTTATCTCTTTTCTAATTTCTAATTTCAAATCTGAAAGTTTCTTTTTATATGATGGTGTATCATAATTAACTTTAAGAAAGGCATTTTCAAAGTTGTCAATCTCTGAAATTAAATTATTTGGGTCCTTTTCGATAATATCTTCAATAAGCTTAACATGCAACCATGTGAGTGCATAATGTAAATTTGTAGGGTGTCCTGATAATTTAATGTCTCCATTTTCAATTACAAAATCCCCATTTTCAATTACCACGTCTAAATTATCTTCATTATCTATGCCATCAAGAACCTTATATATATCTTTATATAGAATTTTAATGAGGTTTGGGTTTTTTGAAATAAATTTCTGGTATTTATCTTCCAGATAGTTTTCCAGACTTATTCTTTCTAAATCTCTAATTTCGAGGATCATTTGAAAGTAGTTCTCTCTTATTAAAACTTTATTAGAGCTTTGTTTAGTTACAAAATTGTTTGTAATAATATTTTTGTCACCAAAAACATTATTTTCTGCATTTACATTTCCAATTTTAATTTTAGACATTTGCTATATTGTTTTTAATTGTGTTATTGTTGCCAAAGGCATTACCATTACCTTGAACATTTTCTATATTAATATTTTTGATGGAATTTAGTTGAATAAAAAAATTATTCTGCACATTTATTCTGCTTTGTTTTGAAACAACTATTTCAATTTTTTCGAGTCGTGCCTCCACAGAAACCATAAATATAATTATGATTACTACTAATATTATTGGTACAATTAAATGTTTATTATTCATATTGTTTTAAGTTAAATTATTAGTTTAATACAAAGCACAAAAATAATTCATATTCAAACTAATAGCAAGTTAATTTTATCAACAATGGGTGTTAAAAATTATTTTTTTTAAACAAATGGCTCAAAATGAGTAAAATAAAAGTAAAATAGAGCAAATAAAAAACATAATACTTACAATTTTGAACAGTTTGTAATAGTTTTTTTTGTATGTATATTACTAAAACTCAAATTGTTTCTATTCTTATACAATGCAAACTTTTCTCATAATTGTTTGCAAAGAAGACTTCGACCAGTTGTGTTAGGCTATCTGGTTTATAAGAATAACTTTAAATTTCCATAATTATAATAGTGTATTTGTATATTTTGAAAAAAATAAGTAGATTTGAAAAACCACTTTTTTTAGCTTTCTCAAATAAAAGCTTTTTTAAAATATATACATGAAAGTTTACAAAATAAAGTCAACTAAAAAACTCGATTTCTATTCTGTTGATATTTCGAATTCTATGAAAGTACCTATGGTTGGGTCTCCTGTTCATGCGGGTTTTCCCTCACCTGCCGAAGATTATATTGATCTGAGTATTGACCTGAACAAAGAACTCATTAAAAATCCAAGTGCAACCTTTCTGGCAAGGGTTAAAGGTCTTTCTATGAAAGATGTGGGCATACATGAAAACGACATACTGGTAGTTGATAAATCTTTGGAACCATATAATAAGTGCATTGCTGTTTGTTTTATTGATGGGGAATTTACACTCAAGAATCTTAAAATAGAAAGAAAATGTATTTATCTGATGCCTGCCAATGAAGACTTCAAACCTATAAAAGTAACTGAGTTAAACGATTTTCAGATTTGGGGAATTGTAACTTATATCATTAAAAAGGTTTAAGATGTTTGCCCTGGTTGATTGTAACAACTTCTATGCTTCTTGCGAGCGTTTGTTCAAACCTTCATTGAATGGAGTGCCTGTAGTTGTTTTATCTAACAACGATGGATGTGTTATTGCCAGAAGCAATGAAGCCAAAGCCATAGGTATAAAAATGGGTGCTCCTGCATTTGAAATGGAAGAACTGATGTGCAAAAACAAAGTTGCTGTATTTTCTTCCAATTATGTTCTCTATGGTGATTTATCGCGAAGGGTAATGTCCACATTGTCTCAATTTGCACCTGATATTGAAATATATTCCATTGATGAAGCCTTTCTGCACTTGAATGGCTTTGAAATGTACGACCTTAATGAATATGGAAAAGAGATCGTATATAAAACAACAAAAAACACCGGTATTCCAATAAGTATAGGCATAGCTCCCACCAAAACACTGGCAAAGATTGCCAATAAAATTGCAAAAAAGAATCCCAACATGAAAGGTGTTTTTGTGTTAAATGACAAAACTTCAATAATGGAGGCATTGGAAAAGTTTCCTGTAGGAGATATATGGGGTATTGGTTTTCAGCATACAAAATTTCTAAATAAAC
>DYDE01000094.1 GCA_020718065.1 Marinifilum sp.
AAAATAATAGCTCAGAATCAATAGAATACTACATATAATAAAAATATTTTCTTTTTTATTGTTAAATAATATTTTAATTCAATACATTTGTGCATTCAAATACCACAATTATTTTAATGAACAAAATTGTTAATATATCCAATGCTTCTTTTATTGCTCTCCATAGTTTAGCTTATGTTGCTTCTTGTAAAAAAGTTATTATTATTCAAAAAATAAGCGAAACAATTAAAATCGCTGAAAGCCATGTTGCTAAATTAATTCAAACACATCTGAAATTTGGTTATCTAAAATCAACCAGAGGACCAAAAGGAAGACTAGTACTAATAAAATCACCTATAAATATTTCTTTATTAGAAATATTTGAGTTAATAGAAGGAAGTCTTCAAATCGATAATTGTCCCACTCAATGCAAAATGTGTTCATTTAAAACTTGCATTTTTGGAGGTTTGCCACAAAAGATGAGCCTTGAATTTCAAAAGTATATGCAAAATAAAGCTCTAGAGCAATTTATAAACGAAAATAAATAAAAACCTAATAATATGAAAAGAACAATAATAAAAATCGATGAAGAAAAATGCAATGGTTGTGGATTATGTGTTAGCGGTTGCTATGAGGGATCCTTACAATTGATTGATGGAAAAGCCAGCATGATTAGCGAACTATATTGTGATGGCTTGGGTGCTTGCATTGGTGATTGTCCCGAAGGAGCAATAACTCTGGAAGAAAGAGAGGCTGAACCATATAGTGAATTAGCTACAATTGAAAGAATTGCTAAAAAAGGAGAATCTACAATATTGGCACATATTAATCATTTGCTGGAACATAATGAAATTGATTATGCTAATCAGGCTATAGATTATTTGCAAAAAAATAATATTAAAATTGATGAATCAAAGTTAAAACTTAAAAACAATAAAAATATGAATCAAGAACATCAACACCATTCTGGTTGTCCTGGATCAAAAATCATTGATTTCAGCGATAAAAAACCAATTACAACCAATAATGCTCAAAGTGCAGATATTTCATCTCAGTTAAGGCAGTGGCCTGTTCAACTTCATTTGGTTAGTCCAATGGCTGGCTATTTTAAAGGTGCAGATGTTTTACTTGCCGCAGATTGTGTAGCTTTTGCAATGGGAAATTTCCATCAAGATTACTTAAAAGGCAGAAGTCTGGCTATTGCTTGTCCAAAACTTGATTCAAACAAAGAAATATATATTGAAAAACTTACTGCTATGATAGATGAATCAAAAATAAACACTTTAACAATTATGATGATGGAGGTACCTTGTTGTGGAGGTTTATTACAGATGACTCGCATGGCAACAGAAAGTGCAAAGCGTAAAATACCAGTTAAAGCTATATATGTGAGTTTACAAGGAGAGATACTGTCTGAAGACTGGATTTAATTAAGAAATATTTAATTCAAATTATAAATAATAATCAATTTAATGTTAAATTTAAAAAAAAAGTAAAATTATGAGTATGTTTTGTTATCAATGTCAGGAAGCAGCTAAAGGAACAGGTTGTACAGGTGCTGTTGGTGTATGTGGAATTAAAGATGAAGTTATTTATTTACAGGATTTAACTGTGCATATTTTGAAAGGTATTTCATTATATAGTGTTAAAGCCAGAGAAAATGGAATAGAAAACGATGAACTAAACAAGTTTTTCTTTACAAGTTTATTTAAAACCATTACGAATGCAAACTTTTCAAAAGAGGTTTTTGTTAATGAAATTAAGAAAGCATTGGAATTAAGAGAAAAAATTATAAATCAATTAAAAGAAAAAGGAATTAATATTAGTGGTATCGATCATGAATCAACAAAATGGACAGGATCTACATTAGAAGAATTTGAAACAAAAGCTAAACAAATTAGTGGAAAAATTGATGCTCCGAATGAAGATATTCGTTCATTAAGAGCATTAATTCTTTATGGGTTAAAAGGCTTGGCTGCCTATCAGGAACATGCTTATAATTTGGGTTATGAAGATTCAAAAATAAATGAGTTTGTACAAAAAGCAGTTGCTTCGCTCACAAATGATAAAATGACCATTGAAGAAAATATCAATTTGGTTATGGAAACAGGTAAATTTGGGGTAGATGTTATGGCCTTATTAGATAAAGCTAATACATCCACATATGGCAATCCTGAATTAACAAAAGTAAATATCGGAGTTAGAAATAACCCAGGAATTCTTATAAGTGGGCATGATTTAAAAGATATGGAAGAACTTTTAAAACAAACCGATGGAACAGGGGTTGATGTTTATACTCATAGTGAAATGCTACCTGCTAATTACTATCCAGCTTTTAAGAAATATAAACATTTTGTTGGTAATTATGGAAATGCCTGGTGGAAACAAAAAGAAGAATTCGAAAATTTCAATGGCCCTGTTCTATTTACAACAAATTGTTTAGTACCCCCAAAACAAGATGCTGGATATTATAATAGGGTATATACAACAGGAGCTGCAGGATTTAATAGATTTCCACACATAGCTGACAGAGTTAAAGGAGGGCAAAAGGATTTTTCAGCAATAATTGAACATGCTAAAAAATGCAAAGCACCTGTAGAAATTGAAAAAGGTGAAATAATTGGTGGATTTGCTCATGCACAAGTATTTGCATTAGCAGATAAAGTTGTTGATGCTGTTAAATCTGGAGCTATAAAGAAATTCTTTGTAATGGCAGGATGTGATGGCAGAATGAAAGACAGAAACTATTATACCGAATTTGCTGAAAAACTTCCTAAAGACACAGTAATTCTTACAGCTGGATGTGCAAAGTTCCGTTATAACAAACTGCCTTTAGGAGATATTGGCGGAATACCAAGAGTTTTAGATGCTGGTCAGTGCAACGATTCATATTCTTTGGCCGTTATAGCACTAAAACTAAAAGAGGTATTTAAACTAAATGACATCAATGATTTGCCTATAGTTTATAATATTGCATGGTACGAACAAAAAGCAGTAATTGTATTGTTGGCATTATTATACCTTGGTGTTAAAAAGATACATTTAGGACCAACTTTACCAGCATTTCTTTCTCCTAATGTTGCAAAAGTTCTGATTGATACATTTGGAATAGCAGGTATTGGTGAAGTAGATGATGATATTAAAAAGTTTTTAAATTAATTAGTTGTAATTATTCATTAATTTTGTTAACAAACAGGTCAATAATTTGACCTGTTTGATTTTTGAATTTTAAAATATTAAAACCAAAATAGAAATAGAGAAGAAAACTGTTGCAAAAATGATTGCCATTTATTGCAATAACAAATGCAAATCAGGAAAAATACTTTGTAATGATTGCTATGATTTGTTATTATATGCAGAAAACAAACTAGAGAAATGCCCAATCAAAAGCGATAAACCAAGTTGTAATAAATGTAAAATTCATTGTTATAATACAATTTATAGAGATAAAATAAGAAATGTAATGCGGTTTTCTGGACCATATATGATTTTTAAACACCCAATATTAACATTGGTTCACATTTTTAAACAATAAAAGATTAATAAATATGGAAAATAATGAAATTGAAAAAGGCAAAGCTTTAAATTTCGATAAAATGATCGAATATGCTCAAGGTGCAATTGTTAGTAAAACTATTCTTAAGAAAGAAACAGGCAATATTTCTCTTTTTTCTTTTGATAAAAACGAAGGTTTAAGCGAACATACTGCTCCTTTCGATGCTGTTGTTCAAGTTATTGATGGAAAGGCAAATGTTATGATTGGAGGTGTAGATAATACCTTAGAAAAAGGGGAAACGATTATAATGCCAGCTAATATACCTCATGCATTAAAAGCTATAGAACGTTTTAAGATGATTTTAACGATGATAAAATCGAAGTAAGAATATTTTTTTTATTTTATTATACTTTTATGTGAATTTATTTTACATTTACACTTTAATTAAATATGATTAATAAACTTAAACACTAAATTTATGGAAGATTATTGGATGTACATTTTGATCGCTGTTGGTGTCATTGTTTTTTTAATGTTCTTTGTAACTGTAAAACAAGGATATATAGCAGTTATTACAATTTTTGGCAAGTATCGCCGATTAATGAAACCTGGCTTAAATTTGAAAATTCCTTTTATTGAATCTATTTACAAAAGGATTTCTATTCAAAACCGTTCAGTTGAATTAGAATTTCAGGCAATTACTGTGGATCAGGCAAATGTCCATTTTAGAGCTATGTTATTATATGCTGCTTTAAATCAGGAAGTGGACACAATTATGAATCTTGCATTCAAGTTTGTTGATGACAGAAGTGTGATGCAAGCTTTAACACGCACTGTTGAAGGTTCTATAAGAGGTTTTGTGGCAACCAAAAAACAATCAGAAGTATTGGCTGTTCGTCGCGAAATTGTGCAGGATGTTAAAGAACAATTGGACAAAACATTAGAACAATGGGGTTATCATTTAATAGATCTTCAGATTAATGATATTACTTTTGATGAAGAAATTACAAAATCAATGGCCAGGGTTGTGGCTTCAAATAATTTAAAAGCAGCAGCTGAAAATGAAGGACAGGCTTTATTGATAACAAAAACAAAAGGTGCAGAAGCAGAAGGTAATGCAATTAAAATTTCAGCAGAAGCAGAGCGTATGGCTGCTCAATTACGTGGACAAGGAGTTGCATTATTCCGCGAAGAAGTTGCAAAAGGGATGAGCACTGCTGCTAAAGAAATGCATGATGCAAATCTTGATACAAATGTAATTCTTTTCTCTATGTGGGTAGAAGCTTTAAAACACTTTGCTGAACAAGGAAAAGGAAATACTATTTTCTTAGACGGTTCTACCGATAGTATGAAACGGACAATGGAACAATTGCTCTCTATTTCTCAACAACATATTCAAAAATAAATAATGGTTTTTTTTCATTTGTTTAAGATGATTTGTTCAATAGAACAAATCATCTTTTTTTTAAGTATAATTTCTACTTCCAAAAATAGCACTGCCAATTCGGACGATAGTACTTCCTTCCTCAATTGCAATTCTGTAATCATCGGTCATTCCCATTGAAATCTCTTTAAAGTATTCAATATCATTAAAGAAATTCTGCTTTATTTGTTTAAAATAACCATTTAGTAATGAAAATTCTTTTCTAATTAGAAGCGTATTTTCAGTAAATGTGCCCATTCCCATAACTCCAATTATTCTTATATTTTTAAGTTTCCCCATTGTTGCTTTTAGTAATTCTTCTGCCTCATTGTAGTCTAACCCAAATTTTGTTTCTTCTGTTGCAATATAAAATTGCAACAGACAATCAATAATTCTATTGTTCTTTTCAGCTTCTTTGTTGATTTCCTGCAATAATTTCAAACTATCAACGCTATGGATAAGGTTAACGAATGGGGCTATGTATTTTACTTTGTTGGTTTGCAGATGTCCAATGAAATGCCATTCGATATCTTTGGGGAGTAAATGATATTTTTCGCTCATTTCCTGGGCTTTGTTTTCGCCAAAAGAACGTTGACCAGCATGATATGCTTCAAGTATATCTGAAATTGGTTTGGTTTTTGAAACTGCAACTAACTTCACATTGCTAGGAATAGTTTGTTTTGTTTCTAAAAGTTTATCAACGATACTCATAAATTCAATATTAATTTGGAATAATTGACTACTTATATTTTAATCCCTAATATTAACATATCATCAATTTGTTCATTTAAGCCTTTCCAGGTATCAAAAATACTTTCAAGTGCTTCTTTTTGTCTGGACATTGATAATTGTTGCATTGCAAGCAACTGTTCTTTCAAACGTTTTTTTGATAACTTTTTTACAAATTCACCACCAAATTGGTCGGTATAACCATCAGTAAATAAATAGATACAATCTCCTTTTGTTATAGGGATTTCTATATTTGTGTATGAGCTAAACTTATTATTGAAAGGCTCTCCAATAGGATGCAAATCTGGTTTATATTCATTTAAATTATTATCAGTAATAATATATATGGTGCTTCTAACTCCGGCATATTCGAGTTTCATAGAACTAGTGTCGAAACAGCATAATGCAAGATCAAGTCCGTCTTTCACAGAAGAATCGTCAGTTCTTTGCCGAAGTGTTTTATTAATACGTTTACTTATAAAGCTTATGATTTCTGATGGCTTTGCGATTTGCTGATCGTTAATTGCATCGTTAAGAAGATTGAAACTAAGCATGCTCATAAATGCACCTGGAACTCCATGCCCAGTACAATCAGCCGTTGCAAAATATATCTTTTCTCCTTTTTTTTCAATCCAGTAAAAATCTCCACTTACAATATCTTTTGGTTTGAAAAGCACAAAGGATTGAGGAAATAAGCTCTTTATATGAGATTCTGAAGGTAGAGTTGCTTTTTGTATCCGCTGGGCATATGAAATACTAGAAGTAATTTTTCTATTATGTTTTTCAATTATGTTTCTTTGAATTGAAATTTCATCACGTTGTGTTGTTAGCTCTTCTTTCTGCTGAAATAATTCATTATTTAACAATTGAAGGTTATCTCTTTGGGCTGATATTTCCTCTTTTTGCAAATTAAGTTCTTCGTTCTTCTCAGAAATTTCTTCTTTTTGTTTTGCCAAAATCAAATTTGCTTCTTTCTTCTGATGATAAAGCCTGAGCATTAATATTGAAAACAAAACAACAATGAATAATAATGCAACAACTGATAAAATAACAATTCGTTGTTGTTTAACTTTTGCATCCTTGTTTTTTAATGCAATATCATTGATAAGTTTGTCTTTTTTAAATAAGTTGATTTTTTCTTCTTTCTTTTGGTTTTCTATTTCAGTTTGTTGTTTAGAATAAACATATTGTAAGGTTTGCTTTTCCAATTCATTTTCTTTTTCTTTCAACAAAAGATGTTGAAGTGTTTTATCTTTATTGAGCAAAACAATTTCTTTTTCTTTTTTTTCAGTTTCGTATTTGGTCTGAATCTCTGTGATTTGCTTTGATTTGCTTTCATCATTGATATAGTCTTTTAAATTGTCATATAAAACAAAGTATTTATATGCAGTTTTAAAATCTTTCATATCTGCATAGGTTTCATGTAAAGAACCATAATTATCAAGAACTCTTGCTGAATCACCAAGTTCTTTTGATAATAATAAACTTTGATTGAAATGATTTATTGCTTCAGAGAAATCTTTTTTTGATTCGAGAATAAACCCAATATTGTATAGAATTGTTGCTTCTCCATTTCTATCCCCTATTTCTTTTCTGATTTTTAATACCTGATTAAAATAATCAAGTGTGCTCAAGGTGTCCTTTTTTAAAAAATAGATGATAGCTATATTGTTTAAAGCATCTGCTATTCCACTTTTTACTCCAATCTCCTTTTGAATTGTAAGGCTTTTTTTATAATAAATTAAAGCGGTATCTAATTTCCCTAATTTTTTATAAACAATACCAATAGAATTGACAATATTGGCTACTCCTTTTTTGTCATTTTGTTTTTCTCTTAATAGAAGGCTTTTGTTATAATATTCTAAGGCACTGGAGTAATTTTTTTGTAAAGAAAGAATGTTGCCAATACCAAAAAGCACTGTTGCAACCCCTTTATTATCGTTCAGTTTCTCATATAATTCGAGAGATTTATAATGATAATCTATTGATTGTGAATAATCGCCCTTATACCTATAGTATAAACCTAAAATATTATATGCATATGCTATTCCTTCAGTATTATTTGATTTTAAAGATAAATCTAATGCCTGTTTGTTATAATTAAAAGCTTTTTCGGGGTTAGATGTTAGTAAAGTAAAACTAATTACATTTAATAAATCTATTTTTTTGGGGAGGTTAGTAGTAGTTTCAATTTTATTTTCAATACTATCGGTATTTATTTTTTGAGAATAGGCTGATTTTTCAGAAAAAGAAACTAAGAATACTGCCCATAAGAGCAAAATAAGGTTTGTTTTGTATGTTTTTTTATTTAAAAATTGTTTCAAAAACATTTTAGCATGATTCAATATTCTCTAATGCCAAAAGTAATATTATTATATACATCATACAAAATCATTTTTGAAGATATTTGTATAATTGCTATTTTTTTTAAACAAATTATTTAATAATATTAATTAGCAATATATTTGAGAAGGCAGTGTATTTACCTTATCAGTAAAATCAGGTTTATTTACCTATTGTTATTTAAAGTTTATTATTCTATTATTGCATAAAATAATAAATTTAGACCTAACAATTTAAACTTTTCATATATGGATGATATTTACATTATTTTAATTGCTGGAGTTGCTTCCTATCCATTGGCTTTTTTTCTTTCTAAACTAATTTTTGGAAAATCAATAATGCTAGCAATAGGTGCATGGAGTTGTCTTGTAATGATTCTGGATTGTATTTTGTTTTATTTTGTTGGTAGGTTTGGAATTATAAATTTGTTTTGGGCACTACCTGTTGCATTTATAATCGGAGTTGGTTTTTTCTATATAATGAAGCTACAGGTGAAAGATCCGATGATAAAATCATTAAAAAAAATACAAGTATTTTCGGAAGGAGATATTAAAGTAACATTTGATGAAACCATTTTAAAAAGAAAAGACGAAGTTGGAGATTTAATGCGTTCGGTTAGCAATATGGTTTCTGTACTTTCTAATGTGATCGGAGACGTTCAACAAAATGCACAAAACTTATTGTTAACAAGCGAACAACTAAATGCTACTGCTCAACAACTAGCACAGGGTAATGCAGAACAATCTTCGTCAACAGAGGAAGTATCGGTTTCTTTGGAAGAAATTGCTGCTAATGTGCAATCTAATTCTGATAATGCCTATCAAACAGAAAAAATGTCTATTTTAACTGCCAATCAGGCAGACCTGGTTAGTAAAGCATCTTTAGAAAGCATGAATTCTATTAAAAATATTACTGATAAGATTAAAATAATTAATGATATTGCATTTCAAACGAATATTTTGGCATTGAATGCGGCTGTAGAAGCTGCACGTGCTGGCGAGTATGGCAGAGGGTTTGCTGTTGTTGCTGCGGAAGTTAGAAAATTGGCCGAACGCAGTCAAAAAGCGTCTGATGATATTAATTTAATGTCAATAAATAGTATTAAAACAACAGAAGAATCGGCTGAACTGATAGACAAAATGATTCCTCAGATTTCTAAAACTTCACAATTGGTTCAGGAAATTGCTGCAGCAAGTGCAGAACAGTCTCATGGAATAGGTCAAATAAATTCTGCAATGCAGCAATTGCAGGGAACTACTCAGCAAAATGCAACTGCATCAGAAGAATTGGCTTCTTGTGCTGAACAAATGTCGGAAGAGGCTGAACATCTTAAAGAAGTAATTTCATTTTTCAAATTGGCTGAAACTGAAAATACAAAACCAATTCAAAAGAAAAAATCGCAAACTGTTGAAACTTTTGGAAAAACAAATAAAAATAATAGTAAAATTGCCAATAAAACCAATCAAAACAAAAGAATCGTTTTAAACAGTCAAGTAAATGATAGTGATTATGAAACTTTTTAAATTGATTGGATAATCATAATAAAAATCGAATTAAATTTGAATTATTTACTTTAGGGCAGTTCTGAAAATTCTACAAAAATAGTTTCCCGCAGATTTCTCAAATATTCGCAGATTTATTTTCAATACCTTGTATTATTTATTTTGCGAAAATCAGCGAAATTTGTGGGGGAAACTTAATTAATAGAACCCTCCTTTACATCTTTCATTGACAATTGTATTCTTTTTCTATCTGTATCAACATCTACCACTTTTACCATTACTTTTTGATTTAATTTTACCACATCATTCGGGTTGCTGATGAATTTATCGGCCAACTGACTGATATGAACCAGTCCGTCCTGATGAACTCCTATATCGACAAAGGCACCAAAAGCGGTGATATTGGTTACGATACCGGGTAAAATCATTCCTATGTACAAGTCTTTCATTGAATGCACATTCTTATCGAATTCGAAGAAGTCGAACTTGACACGGGGATCTCTGCCTGGCTTTGCCAACTCGCTAACAATATCCTGCAAAGTGGGTAAGCCGACATTTTCAGTTACATATTTGTTGATGTTTATCTGTTTGCGTAATTCTTCGTTTTTAATCAGTTCTTCAATGGTGCAGGATAAATCGTCAGCCATCTTTTTAACGATCACATAACTTTCTGGATGCACTGCGCTTCTGTCGAGGGGGTTTTCGGAATCGCGAATACGAAGGAAGCCGGCTGCCTGTTCGAATGCTTTGTCGCCAAAACGGGGTATCTTTTTTAATTCGTTTCTTGACTGGAAAGCTCCATTTTTGTTTCTGTATTCTACAAGATTTTGGGCAAGTGAGGGGCCTAATCCGGATACATAAGTGAGGAGTTGTTTGCTTGCAGTGTTTACCTCAACACCAACTGCATTTACACAACTGACCACCACATCATCGAGGCTGTTTTGAAGTAATTTTTGATCAACATCGTGCTGGTATTGGCCTACTCCTATTGCTTTTGGGTCTATTTTAACGAGTTCTGCCAATGGGTCCATGAGTCTTCTGCCGATTGAAACAGCACCTCTGACGGTTACATCGTATTCTGGAAATTCCTCACGTGCAACCGGGGAAGCTGAATAGACAGATGCTCCACTTTCATTAACCATTATTGCCATCACATCTTTATCGAAGCGAATACTTTTGACAAATCGTTCGGTTTCGCGACCAGCAGTGCCATTTCCTATAGCAATTGCTTCAATCTTATAGGCATTAACAAGATTGTTTATTTTGCTGGCTGCTTGTTTTACCTGCGATTCGGGAGGGTGTGGATATATGGTTTCGTTGTGGAGCAATTTCCCATTTTTATCGATACAAACAACTTTGCAACCTGTGCGGTAACCGGGGTCTATTGCCAATACGTTTTTTTCTCCCAGCGGTGGAGATAAAAGCAGCTGGCGAATGTTTTCAATAAATACACGAATGGCTTCTTCGTCTGCTTTTAGTTTGCTTGCCTGTCTTATTTCTGTTTCTATAGATGGAGCCAATAATCTTTTATAGCCATCTTTAATTGCTTTTTCAACTTCTTTTGAAGCGGCATTGTTTGCTTTTAGAAATGTTTTTTCAAGAAGGGCAATTGCTTTCTCTTCGGGTGGGGCAATGGTGAGTTTGAGGAATTCTTCGTTCTCGCCTCTGAACATCGCCAATACACGATGCGAAGGTGATTTGGAAAGTTGCTCTTCCCACTCGAAATAGTTCTCGTATTTTTCGCCTTCTTTTTCTTTGCCTTTGGCAACTTTTGATTTTATTGTTGCTTCGTATGAAAATAGTCTCCTTATTTGTGTGCGTGCAGTTTGGTGTTCGTTTATCCATTCGGCAATAATATCTCTTGCTCCTGCAATGGCTTCTTCTGTATTGTTAACTCCTTTTTCGGGATCGATAAATGTTTCTGCTTTTGCGTGGATATCGGAAATTCGTTGTTCGAAAATGATCAAAGCCAAAGGTTCTAATCCTTTTGCTATAGCAATGGTAGCACGGGTCTTTCTTTTTGGTTTGAACGGAAGATAAATATCTTCTAACTCAGCCATGGTGGCAAGGTTGTTTATCTGTTTTTCGAGTTCTTCGGTTAGTTTTCCCTGTTCGCGGATGGAACTCAGGATGCTTTCTCTTCTTTTGTCGAGCTCGATAAGCTGGAGGTTGCGGTCTCTTATTTTTGCGATGGCAACCTCGTCGAGAGAGCCAGTCATTTCTTTGCGGTAACGTGCAATAAAAGGAACTGTAGCTCCGCCATTAAGCAGGAGTATTGTTCTTTCTACCTGTCCTATTGAAATGCCCAGTTCGGCTGCTATAATTTCGTGATGTGGTTTGATCATATAATAATGCCGTTTTTGTTACTAATCAGTGCCTAAAGTTTTGAGTATTTAAAATGCCTAAAGTTAAGTAATCCTCCATTTTACAGATGATATAAGTCAATAAGTTTTATAAGTTATTCATTCAAATTGTTCTTTTTCATTCGTAAAATTCCATTTATATCTTTCTTTTAAATTTAATTCGGTTAAAACGCTATTTACTTTATGTACTGATTGGTTATCTAATATTTAAATTTTAATTACGCATATATATTGAAGTACAAATGCATATATGTTGGTTTCATCTGTAATATAATGTGTGGTAAAATTAGTAATTTTTTGTTTTTATCATGTGGGAAAATGATTTTTTTAATGAATAACCCCGAGGCAGAGCCTCGAGGTATCTTGGTAAAATTAGCCACAGATTGCACAGATTCACGCAGATAGTTCTGTGATAATTTGTGAAATCTGTGGCAAAGAAATAACAACAACAAATTACTGATGCACACCCCGAGGCAGAGCCTCAAGGAATTTATTGATTAAATTGAATGGATTGGGGTTGGATTGGGTGCTTGTTCTATTGTTCTTTGCATTAGGAGGGACAAAAAGTAAAGAAATAGCAATTGACGGGGACGGGAGTTGGTTTTGATTTTATGTTTTGAGGATCGATAGGTTCCGGAGCGGTGCGGATGAGCTTACATGTCCTCCGGAAAGTTTTGCATGCCCTCTGGATGAATTTGCATGCCCTTCGGAAGGTTTTACATGTCCTCCGGAAGATTTTACATGCCCTCCGGAAGGTTTTACATGTCCTCTGGAAATGTTTGCATGCCCTCCGGATGAGTTTGCATGTCCGTCGGAAGGTTTTGCATGCCCTCCGGAGATGATTACATGCCCATCGGAAGGTATTACATGTGCATGTGATGTTATTACATGTCCTCCGGATGATGTTACATGTCTCCCGGATGGTTTTACATGTCCTCGTGATGATGTTACATGTCTCCCGGATGGTTTTACATGTCCTCCGGAGGGTTTTACATGTCCTCCGGATGATGTTACATGTCTTCCGGAGATGATTACATGCCCATCGGAAGGTATTACATGTGCATGTGATGATGTTACATGTCCTCCGGAGTTGTTTGCATGCCCTCCGGATGAGTTTACATGAAGATCGGAAGGTTTTGCAAGTTGATTTACGATTTTGGATTTACGATTGCACTTGCTGGAAGTTTGGGATTTACAAAAAAGTCGGAAGACGGAAGTCGGAAGTAGTTCACTACAAGTTTGGGATTTGCGGTTATTTTTTACCACAAAGGGCACGAAGGGTTTTCACAAAGGGGCACAAAGGGATTTTTGATGTGATGATTTGTTGATTTACGATTTACGATTTGACCCCTATCCTAAATCCTTTCCCCTGTGATGGGAAAGGACTTTAGCAGTAGTCTTAGTTTGATAGGTTGTTGTTGCTAATTTGTTTTTTAAAATATTGATTAACGATTGCACTTGCTGGAAGTTTGGGATTTGCGGTTATTATTTAACGCAGAGATCGCAAAGTAGTCGCAAAGAAACGCAAAGGAATTTTTGATTTGATGATTTGTTGATGTGATGATTTGGTGTTGGTGGTTTTTTGACAAATGTTTTAATTTTTTGGATCATCCATTTTATTTATTGAATTACTAAATGTGATGCATTTTGTATTTACTTTATTCTTTTTATATTTGTCCTTGTGATTTTGAGGTGATTGTACTTATCACCGCAAAGAAAACCTTTTAATATGTATATTTTTGGTAAGGACTTTAATACTTAAAAAAATCAAACAAAATGAATATTCGGGTATCGGGCAATTTTAAAAAAATGACCAGCAAAGCCATTTTTGCAATTATATTGTTTATTTTAGTGTATTTGTGTTTATTGGCTTTGGCCATTGGGTTGATATTGGTTGGAGGTTATTTAGGAATTTCTCTAATTATAGCAGTGCCAAATTTTTTTACAATAATCATAGGATTGGGACTTGCAAGTTTAGGTTTTCTTGTTCTTTTCTTTTTATTTAAGTTTTTGTTTAAAAAACATAAAATAGACCGAACTCATTTAATTGAAATAACAGAAAAACAAGAACCAAAACTTTTTAGATTTATTGAAGAAATAGTAAATGAAGTAAATACAGATTTCCCGAAAAAGGTATATTTATCAGCTGATGTAAATGCAGGTGTTTTTTACGACTCAAGCTTTTTGAGCATGTTCTTACCCATTCGTAAAAATTTACAAATCGGATATGGACTAATGAACAGCGTTACAGAACAGGAGTTTAAAGCGATTTTAGCACACGAATTTGGACATTTTTCTCAAAGAAGCATGAAGGTTGGAACTTATGTTCACAATGTTAATCAAATTATTTTTAATATTCTATACGATAATGAATCTTTTGATAAAATGATTCAAAAATGGATCAGTATTAGCAGCTATTTCACAATTTTTGTGGTGTCTGCTGTTAAAATCATTCATGGTATTCAAAAGATCTTACAAAAATTGTATACAAATGTAAACTTAAATTACCTGGCTCTTTCGAGAGAAATGGAATTTTATGCGGATGAGGTTGCTGCTAATGTTGCTGGTTATTTGCCTTTTAAGGAATCTCTGTTAAGAACGAATTTGGCTGATTTTGCTTATAATTCGGTATTAAATTTTTATGATAATAAGATTGCTGACAATTTGAAAAGTAAAAACATCTTTAAAGAACAGCAATTTGTGATGAACTTTCTTGCAAAAGAGCAGGATATCTTTTTTAAAAACAATTTTCCACTGGTAACAGAATTGGATCTGAGTAAATATAATAAATCGAAACTGAATATAAAAGACCAATGGGCCTCACACCCAACCACCAAAGAAAGGTTTACGGCTTTGGAAGGACTTAAGATTGTGGATGAATTGAAAATGGATAAGCCTGCAATTGTTCTGTTTGATAATTCTAACGATACAGAAGAAAAAATCACAGAAAAATTATTTTCAAATGTTACTTATCAGGAAGAAGCTGTTGCATTGGTAACGGAATATTTTCAAAAGGAATATATGGAAACATATTATAAAAATACTTTCCCGAAAAGATACAATGGTTATTATGACAACAAAAACCCCATAGAATTTGATCTGGAAAACCTGAATGATTGGGATAATAAAGAAAATTTCAACAGCCTTTTTAGTAAAGAAAAAGTAGATCTGATTTACGATTATCTGGCACTCGAAAATGATAAAAACATATTAACAAGTATTTCTGAAAACAAATTGTCGATCAAAACATTTGATTATGATGGACAAAAATACAATACGAAAGATGCTAAAATTTTAATTGACCAACTCGAAAAAGAAATAAATATCAATAAAACGAAAATTGAAGAAAATGATAAGCTGATCTATCATTTTTTCTACAAACAGGCTTCTCTAAAAGGGAAGGAAAACGAGCTTAAAAACAGCTATCTTGATTTTTTTGAACAGGACAAGGTATATGAGATTAGATCGGAGCTCTATAATGATATTGTGAATTCAATGAACTTTATCAATATACAGACTCCTTTTGCGGAAATAGAAAATAATTTCAAAGAAATTTCTAATTTAGAAACTGAATTAAAAACTGAGTTAAAAGGCTTTATAGAAAACAAAGACCTGGAAAATGATCTTTCTAATCCTATGAAGGAAAATTTGAATAAGTATTTATCAAAAGAATGGACCTATTTTAGACATAACTGCTATGTTGATGACAACCTGAAATTACTCATTGCTGCTGTAAACTACTATAATTACCTTATTTCAAGAAATTATTTTTTAAAAAAACTGCATTTGCTAAACTACCAGATGGAGCAACTTGAGAATTAAATCTTTCTACTAAAAAAAGTCGGAAGACGGAAGACAAAAGCTACCTCACGAGTCCTCTTGTGTGGTAAGTATTGTCATTGATGATTACAGTTTTCGATTCCATAACAATGCCCGTTACCCCTGCCTCATAAACTAATCACCTGGCAGCGCAGGCCATGGCAAAACACGGAGCAGCCCATGCGTGAATCAGAAAAGCTTAGCACATTCGAAAAGGGGCTTGCCTTTGCTGAATAAAATATACAATTAAACATCCAAAAAATACATATTTTATTAAGCACTACTTTTCGTAAATGTGCTTGGCTTTTCTGAGAGCGGGCAGGGAATTGTTTTGTCTAGACTTTTTTTGCTTACTTTTTTTTGGCAATGAAAAAAAAGTAAGCAGATTCATTATCTTAGATTTTTATTTGTGCTAAATAAAACCCAGCTACCGCACGAGTCCTCTCGTGTGGTATATAAAACTGTCTTGCCCTCCGGAGATGTTTTTTTAACCCAGCTACCGCACGAGTCCTCTCGTGTGGTATATAAAACTGTCTTGCCCTCCAGAGATGTTTTTTAACGCAGAGAAACGCAATGGAATTTACGATTTACGATTAAATTAAAAATAGCTCTCCCTTGCTCTCTCTGATTGGAGTTTGCGGATAATTATAATTTCAATTGTATCTTA
>DYDE01000095.1 GCA_020718065.1 Marinifilum sp.
TTATTTAATGTACACATGGAATGCCCTGTAAATAAACATCTCGCTTGGTATGCTATTGTTTATGTGCATTTCATAATATTATTGGTATAAAAAAAGAAGAGGACAAAAGTCCTCTTTCTTTTATATAGTAATTTGAAAAATTTATCAAAAATGGCCATAACTTGCAGCACCAGCAAATATAATAGCTACAAGTAACCAAATAACAGCGTAAACAATTGAAATAATTATTCCAACCAAACCTAGAATTTTACCAATTTTTGGTAAAGCAGCAGAGCCTTTAGAATAAATACTTTGATTTTCATCATACAATTTCATTACTTTTTTGCTTTTTGATCTGGCAATAATACCAAATACTATACCAATAATTGGTCCTATAAAAAAAGGAATCCACCATGTAGAAACAGAGATGATCCCAAATATTAAAACAGCAACTGCTCCTGGTACTGGTGGTAATGCTGGTTGTACTTGTTGTGTAGAATTTTGATTTTCCATAATTAAATGATTTTAATGTTAATAAATAAGAAATATTTTAAATAAATAATTAATCATAATCAATGAAGCTGTAAATATAAAAATTATTTTTATATAATATACACCTTTTTTAAATTTAAATATTAACTGTAAAATTAGCAATAAAAACATTGCAATTGTTGGTAGAAGTGGAGGATAGGATTTTAAACTTTCAATAAAGTTGCCTTTAAGTAATTCAATGAATGCTCTTTGCATTCCACAACCGGGGCATTCAATTCCAAGGATTTTTTTATAAAAACAAGGGATTGTATGAGACTCGAGCCAGTTTATGAAATTGTAATACATATGTAAAGATAGAAATAAACAAAACGGGACTTCTAAAAATTGCTTTTTCTTTGTTGGACTTCAATTTTAAATTATTAACGAATTGTTTTTATTTTATATGAGTTAATGAATACGCTTCGCTATTTCTCATTTACTAATGTAAACTCCGGTTTTAAAATTTTGTCCGCCTCGAAAAATCTAATTTTTAGAAGCCCTCTGAATCTTATTCGGATTTTTGGGTGTTTTGTTGTTTGAGAATGTTTACAATTTGGTTTAGTTGGTCTATTGGAATTGTTTTCATTGTTTCTTTTAAGTCGAAGGATACATTTTTGCGATTAAGCGTATTGAGGGGATGTGTTTCTGAAATAATTTTGTTTTTATCGGGTCTCCATATAAATAAATCGTTGGGTGTGCAATGTAATTCTCTACAAATGATCTCAATGTGTTTTAATTTTACGCTTTGTAAGTTATTATTAAGGAAGGAGGAGGCTGTGTGGGGAGATAGACCTGCATTAACTAAAAAGGTATATGGATTATCGACTCCACGGGCTTTGAAAACGGATTTAAAATTATAGTATAACATATTTCTTTTGTTTATTTTAATGGTTATTAATACAAAATTACAAAAGAAAATAGGATATTTAATAATATTTGCTTATAAATATTAAAATCTTTTTGCAAATCTGGAAAATATTATTGATTAATAGGAAAGTCTTATTAATTATTTCGAAATCCTTTTGCATTAAATTGAAATTCTTATATATTATCAGGAAATACTTATGTATTATCGGGAAAATCTTATAAATTATTGTGAAATGATTTTTAAAATAATAGAAAGTATTTGGTTTGTTTATAAAAAGCTTTAGGGTATTAGAAAATTACTTTAAAATGTTTGTAAAAAACTTAAGGGTGTTTGAAAATTGTAACAGGGATGCTGTTGAATGTTTTAGTTGGTTTAACTGATGTAATAGGTTGTTTGTAAAAAACTTTTAGGATTGCAATAAGAAGGAGGATAAATGCTTATAGATTTTAAGGTATCAAAGACTACTGAATTATAATTTTTTTAATTACATTAATTTTATTGCCCTTTATTATTAAGTAATAGGCACCGGCAGGAAAGTTATTGACAGATATCGTCTGCTTATTGTTGCCACTTGTTAGTATATAAGCCTTTTCAAAAAAATTAATACCTGATAAGTTGGTAATCTGTATAATTACTTTTTTGTTTTCTAATGTTCGTAATTCAAATATAATGTTATTGCTACAAGGGTTTGGATAGGCAAAGGCTTCATTAAAATTGTATTTTTTTGAATTACTATTAATCCCCACAGTAGTATTTGAGTTTTTAAGAATTAATCCTTCATTGCCAACAATATAAGCTATGTTTGGCGCTGGTAAACAAATAGAATTTAATCTATTTGATACACCAACGGATTCAATAGACCAGCTATCACCTCCGTCAATTGTTCTGATTAAAGTGCCTGAATCGCCCACAGCATAACCATTTTGCATGTCTGAAAAACAGACAGAAGTGAAATTTATATCGCTTGTAATTGATTTGCTTATCCAGTTTATTCCGCAATTTGTTGTTTTTATTATTGTCCCCTTGTCACCAACAGCAAAGCCTGTGTTTGAATTGACAAAACATATTGAATTTAAAGTATTAGAGTTACATGTTTCTACGTTTGCCCAATTTAATCCACTATTTGTAGTTTTTAAGACAGCTCCGTTAAGATTAGTAATGTCGTATCCGGCAGCATAGCCTGTATTTATATCTGTAAAAACAACAGAATTAAGAACGCTATATATACCTGCTTCAATAAGCCAATTGGTTCCGCCATTAGTGGTTTTTATAATTATCCCATAAGGATGGTTCCAGAAATAATAGTGACCAATAGCATAGCCATTTAAAGAATCTAAAAAACATATTGAATTTAAGTTTGCAACAGTGCTAAAGTATTGTGCCATCCAATTTAATCCATTATTAAAGGTTTTTCTTATGGTGCTGCCTTTGCCTGCTGCATATACTATATCTGAGTCTGAATGAATGATTGAGAACAATGCTGACAAGGTGCCAGATTGAAGACTGAGCCAATTGTTTCCTCCATTAGTTGTTTTTAAAATTGTGCCATTATGGCCAGCAGCATAACCATTATAGGTATCGGTAAAACAAACAGAATTTAAAGTATATGTTGTACCCGAATTTTGAACTACCCATTGAGCATTGGCAATCAAAAAAATTAAAATAATAAATAAAGTTAAAATATGCCTAAACATTTTTTCAATCTGATTTTTAATATAACTCTTTGTGTTATATAATTATAAAATTAGTATTTTTTAATTAAATAACAAAATTATTTCAAAAAGTAAGTGATATACCATTTGAACCTGAGTTCGGGATAACAATACAATATAAATTATTAAACAACAATGACTTTAAACGAATTCTTTAGTGTTATTTTGTGTTTTAGTGCTTTGGTGGCTTAATTTTTTTGCCACTAAAACTCCAAAACACCAAATTTCACCAAAAGTTATAATTTAGGTATGTAAGTCAATATTCAATATCATTTATTTTATACCGAACTCAGGTATTTGAAGTTTTATTAAGAAAATATTCAGTAGTAATTATGATTACTTACTTTCCGATGCAAAAACTAGAAAAAATGTTATTCAATATATCATCAGACGTAATGTTACCAGTGATCTCTCCTAGATAATGCAGCGCTGTTCTAATATCAGTGGTGAATAAATCGGAAGAAATATCGTTATCTATTCCACTTTGAATAATTTCAACAGATCTAAGTGTGTTTTTTAGAGCTTCATAATGTCTTGCATTTGAAACAATCGTATTGTTGAAATTAGTTTGGGACTCCATTGTTTTTACCAGAAATTCAGCAATTAAATTTATATTTTCTTTGCGTTTTGCCGATACAAAAATTGTTTCGAGTTCAACCAGATTTTTAAAGCCTTTGGGTGTTTCAATAAGTTGGTCAGTTTTATTGGCTATAAGAATTAAATGTTTGTTTTTGTCATTGATTTTTTCGAGCAAATCAGAAACATCATCATTAATTTCTTTGAAAGAGCTTAGGCTAACATCAAATACATAAAGAATGAAAACAGCCTGTTCTATTTTTTCATATGTTTTTACTATGCCAAGTGATTCGATTTTGTCTGTGGTGTGGCTTCTTAGTCCTGCAGTATCTATAAAACGAAATGTTATTCCTTTTATTGCAAAAGTATCTTCAATTACATCTCTTGTAGTTCCGGGTATATCAGAAACTATTGCTTTTTCTTCATTTAATATAGCGTTTAATAATGTAGATTTGCCAACATTGGGTTTTCCAATTATAGCAACAGGTATGCCATTTTTTAAAACATTTCCTACAGAAAACGAAGAAATCAGCGAGTTTATTTCTTTAAAAATATTATCGAGTAATTCAGAAAGTTTATCTCTGTTAGCAAATTGAACATCTTCTTCACTAAAATCGAGTTCAAGTTCAATGAGCGATGAAAAATCGAGCAGTTGTTTGCGAAGTTCGTTGATTTTACTTGAAAACCCACCTCGCATTTGCTGAATAGCTAATTTGTGAGAAGAAATAGAATCAGAAGCAATTAAATCTGCAACAGCTTCGGCTTGGGATAGATCCATTTTCTTATTAAGAAAAGCTCTTAATGTAAATTCTCCATGTTTTGCGAGTCTGGCACCCTGATCAACTAATAATTGTATTATTTGTTGTTGAATATAAACTGAACCATGACATGAAATTTCTATCATATCCTCACCAGTGTATGAATGTGGATTTCTAAAAACACTTAACAAAACTTCATCAACAATCTCTGTGTTTTTTGAATGCAAAACACCATAATGGATTGTATGTGTGAGTGCATCAGATAACTTAGTTTCTTTTTTTATTGGTTTAAAAACTGCGTCGCCAATTGAAAAAGACTTTGAGCCTGATAAACGAATAGTGCTTAATGCCGATACCCCTATTGGTGTAGCTAAAGCACATATAGTATCGTTTATATTATATATTTTACTAACAAGGTTTTCCATAACATCAGATTGTTTTAACAAACCTACAGGAAAATTTTTAAAGAAAAAAGAAAAAAATATTTATTTAAAAAACCTTCTTCCAAAAACGACTGTAAACATAGTGGTAAGAAATATTCCCAACAAACCTTGTACACATGCGAGTACCATTGTAAAACCACTTGCAGGACGTATATCGCCATAGCCAATAGTAGTGGAAGTTACAACGCTAAAATACAAAGCATATCCATAATCATATATTACTTGATTCATTTCAACCAAATCAATTGAAACACTGTGATGGATATTCTGATTATCAAGTTTTAGCCCTGTAAACAAGTAAAGAAATGAGAACACGAGTATCATTAATAAGTATGCTATTAAAGGTTTTTCTGCTTTAATACCATATCCTAAAATGGTGCGAGATATAAAAATTTTACGTTTAATGTGTTTTTTATTAATAAGCTTGTCTCTTTCGTCCATAACCCATTTAAACTGATAGTTAAAGCGCAAAGAAAGTCCATGTTCGCCAAATTTATCTTCGTAATCGAAAATGTATTTATATAATTCGACCAAACCATCATAGCAATTCTTAGCTGAAGCTAATTTTAAAACCTTTTCAGATGTTTTTTCATCGCTAATGGTTGCTATTTCTATTTTATTATAACATTCGCCAATATAACGATGTTGTTTTCTTGTTTCAAAAGTTTCTTCATCCCATTTTTTACAGATATTTATTATGTTTTTTCCAATAATTTCTTTTTTAGGAAAAGTATTGACTCCAAATTTTAAACCATCGAAAGAACAATTGCCCCAAAAACAAAAACTTTCTAATTCTAAATTTTCAAAATCAACTTTTTTAAAATCGCAGTTCTGAAAAAATATATTTTTATATATTCCGTCGTGGTGTTTATTAAAAGATACATTCTCAAAATAACAATTATAAAAAACAATGTTTTGAAATTCCCCGGTTAAAAATGATAAATTTTGAAATATGCAATTTTTAAAGTAGCTATGATTAAGTTTACTACCTAGGAAAACAGGCGGTTGATCATGTGTTTTTTCTTTAATATCAGAAATAATAGTTATTCTCAAGGCATTAAATAAACAATATTCTAAATTTGTATAATATAAAGCATGAATAGATTTGCTGCTATGAAGTTTATTGAATTCAATACCACTTAGATTTTTTTCATTTTTTAAAAACTCTTTATTTTGCCAAGTAAGACTTCCATTAACAATTTCTGTTGAAATATTGTTTAGTTCGTCTTTTTTATTATTCCATTTCTGGGTAGCTTTTTCAAAATTATTATCAATAGCTGTATAATAATGAAAATAAAATGCTTTATGGCGATTATCAGCATTTTTTAGAAATCTTTCGGTATTATATGCACTTAAATTCATAGTTTAAAATTTATATTTTTTTTTATGCTTGTTTGCATTGCATTAAATAAAATAAAAAACCCTTTCAGAATTGCTGAAAGGGTTTTTATAAAATACAAATATCTTATTCTTTAACAATTTTTTTATTAATTATACCTTTATTTGTTTTAATTTGTATAAAATAAACTCCAGAAGGTATATTCTCAGTAGAAATCAGAACATGGTTGTTATTAAAGTTTTTATTTAGTATTTCAGAACCAACAATATCAAAAATAGTAACTTTTATTATTGTGTTTTCAGATTTAATATTAATGTAATTACTTACTGGATTTGGATAAATGATAGTTGAATTATTATTTGTTTTTTCATTTATACCAACAGGTGTTAAAGTAATATTGGTATTAGCATCGCAATAATTAACATTTAAAGAGCCAGCGTTTGTGGTGTATCCAGACATTGAAATAGTATAAGATTTATTTAAGCCTCTGCTTACACCAGTAAAAGTAGCAATACCACTTACATTGGTAGTTTGATTAGTTGAATTAAAATTAACATTAGCACCCTGAATAGGATTATTGCTTTGATTTTTTACTGTAAAAGTAATAGTTTGATTGGATGAAGGAAATACAATATCATCAATCCATGCACAATCAGTACCAGAATTTATGGAACCGTCTTTAACATATGACCATTTAAAAACATGACTACCAACAGTAACAGGATAAGATTGTGCTGTCCAGGCAAGAGTTCCACTCCAGGAGCCTTTTTCAACACCATCAATATAAAACTTAAGAAAATCATAATCAGATTCAGAAGAAACTTTATTCCAGAAAGAGATATTACCTGCAGTAGCAATGTTTAATGTAATCTGGAGACTGGAGTTTGCACTCCCTACGTTATAACCACCAGATTTCATACAATATGTACCGCTCTGGGCTCCAGTGTTTACCTGGGTCCAGGCAAGATTTCCAGAACTATTAACCCAACAATTTGGCAATCCATTTTCAAAGCCTTCTGGGTCTGAAAGTGCCATTGTAAAATTAACAGTATTATTTGTTGTTGTAATATTTACAACTTGAGAAACAGTAATATAGCCAGCTTTGCTTGCCTGAATTGTGTATGATCCTTCAAAAACAGTATTAATAGTATATGAACCAGAGCCATTAGTAGTAGAAACTGGATAAGAAGAGTTTAATATTTGAATAGAAACACCTGAAATAGGTGTTCCTGAAATAGCATCTGTAACTGTGCCGCTAACATTGGTTTGTTGTGCTTGTAATAAAACAACATCTTTAATTGTTGGAGTTGTATAAGAAGCAACATTAACACTATGAGTTTGAGAAATGTAACCAGTTGAAGCATAGGTTACATTATAAGTACCTGGAGCTATTAATCTATGATAATCACCAACCGATTGATCAGTTATAACCCAGGAATTGTCCTCATCATGAGAAATGATAGTAACCGTTGCATCTAATGGATTTGTGTTCACATTTTTAACTGTTCCATAAAACCCATATAAGCATTCTTCCATAAAACCAAGTAATGAATTCTGATTAATATTCCAGTAAGTAACCAAATTTTCAGTACCTAAGAGTTTTGTGCTTGAAACTTCCATAGTTATCATTCTGTTGTGGTGCCAATAATTCATATAATCCTGTATGCCTCCATTCACTATGTACCAATCTCCTCCTTCGGTTATTCCACTGGGTGTTATATCTGTCATATAAGTTGGGTTAACTAATCTGGCTGAAGTTACATAATTCGTAGAAATATGTCTAAACCAATTATCATCAGGATGAGGATGAACACTTGTATAAACATCCCATGGGAAATTTACTACCTCAGCTCCTCCATGAAAACTTCCTCCCATTATAAAATGATGAGTAGCAGAAAAATCTATCATAGCTTGTGTTTCTGGTTCGTATGGAGGATTGTTTGCACCAATAACCATATCAGGGAAGTCACGGTTAATATCCTCTCCATTTGCATTATAACGACGAGAACCAGCAACTGTATTATTACCGCCATAATATGTTCCATCTGGATTTATATCAGGAAGAATAAATAATTCAATATTGTTAACAATATTTTGAACTCTGGGAACAGAAGCATAATTAGTCAATAAATAATCAGCTAATCGCAACATTAAAATAAAACCTGTTGTTTCATCCCCATGCATCGTACTAACATATAAAAATTCAGGTTCATTTTCCGCAGTACTAATATTATCAGAGATTTTTAAAGTATATATTTTTCTTCCACTAGCCAAGCTGCATATAGAATCTAATTTGCAAATAGAAGGGTAATTGGTTTGAAAGTTTTTCATCATCTGTCTATATACTCCATATGTAGGATATCTATCCCAACTAGACATTTGCCCAACAGTAGTTGCCATATTTATAACTTTGGTTGTTGAACTGGGAGCTGGTAATAATTCGTATATATAACCTAATTTTTTAAATTCCTTAAATTCAGAGTCGTTTGCATAAGCCCATACTATGCCATCCTTAACATTGTCAATAGAAATGATTTTCGTAAGCGTTGTGTTGATAGTGTTTTTGTTGGGTTCAGTAAATTTGAAATAGTATTCATTGGTTTGCGAAAAAGCAAAATTCAAACCGAATATGCAAATGAATAATAATGATAAAATTTTTTTCATGGATTTTTATTAATTTTTTTTGATGATTAAGTAGTTTTTTATTGATTTTTAAATTAGTTTGCTTATAAAATTATATGTTGTTTTTCCAACAGGCATAAGAGGTAAGCGTAGGTTATTTGAAGTGAGCTTCATTATTTCCAGCACTGCTTTAATTCCAGCAGGACTTCCTTCCATAAATATTGCATTTATAATATCTAATAATTTATAATGGATTGTTTTTGCTTCAGCAAATTTACCATCCAAACATAAACTAATCATTTTTGAAAACTCTTTGGGGTATGCATTTGATATTACAGATATAACGCCATCGCCTCCCAAAGACATAATTGGAAGAGTTAAGACATCATCCCCAGAAATAACAAGAAAATTTTTAGGTTTATTTTTGATAATTTCCATTATCTGGAATAAATTTCCGGAAGCTTCTTTAATACCAATAATGTTTTTTAATTCATTAGCTATCTTAATTGTAGTTTCGGCCTGAATATTTGCACCAGTTCTGCCTGGTACATTATATAAAATAATTGGCAGGGGGCTTGAATTGGAAATATATTTATAATGTTGAAAAATACCATTTTGCTGTGGTTTGTTATAATAAGGACAAACAGATAGAATCGCACTAATTCCATCTAAATTTGTTGTATTAATACAATTAACAACTTCTTGTGTGTTGTTTCCACCTATGCCAAGAACTATAGGTTTCCTTTTATTAATTATTTCTTTAGCAAAATCAATAAGCGCAAATTTTTCATCTTTATTTAGAGTAGCAGACTCACCAGTAGTACCCATTAAAACAAAGTAGCCAATATTATTCTCAATTTGATATTCAATCAAACGTTCAAGTGACTTAAAATCAATACTTCCATCTTTATGAAATGGAGTAATTAGAGCAGTTCCAGCTGCTTTGTAATTGGTATGCATTTTTTGTGGGGTTTAATAATTTTTAAATATTCTACAACCACTTTAATAAACTCATTTATTTTAAATGAGTTATCAACTTTAAGCATCATATCATAATAATGGGTTGAGGTCTCATAGTATTTTCCTACAATATACTTAGCTTGCGAATGAGAAAGAACATATTGAACTGGTATATAGTTATTCATGGTTAAATCAATTAATATGTCAAATTCTTTGTTACTAAAATCATTAACATCAATTCCCATTGGTTTGTAATGCCAGTTTAAGTGTTTTAAAGTTAAAACTTTATGTTTAATTTTTGGATAACAATAATGAGGAATGTCTTTGTAGTCGACAAATCCTAAAGCATGCACATCAATGTCTATGTCTTGCAGTGTTTTAATGAATTCAATAACACTATTATGAAAATCTTCATCAACTACTTTATATATTATCCCTATGTGTTTAGCTTCATTAAAACTAATTATTTCTTTGTGTTTTCTATGTTTTAAAGTTTCCTTCTTTAGAAAATAAATGCCAATTTTTGTTTTTATACTATTTATTATTTTCACATTCTGGATTTAACAATTAAAATCTTTTTTTTTGTAAAAATAATAAATATTTCTTAATTATAATGTATATAACTAAGTAATAATTACCTTTTATGAAGATGATTATTTACAAACTCAATCAATAATAATTGAAAACAAACTTATAGAATGTAAAAATAAATTATAATTCAGCAGAAACCATTCTATCTTTTTCGTTTAAATCTTTTCTCAAAATAATGTTATATAATCCTTTTTCTTTTAAAATTTTCTTTATTTCAGTTCCAAATTTCTCATTGATTTCAAAATAAAGTTTCCCACCTTTTTTTAAATTAACTAAAGAAAAATCAATGATAGATTTGTAAAACACCAATGGGTCATAGTCTGGAACAAATAAAGCCAAATGTGGTTCAAATTTTAAAACATTTTTGCTGATTATTGGTTTGTCTTTTTCTTCAATGTAAGGAGGGTTGCTAACTATAATGTCAAATTTTTCAGAATATAGCTTAAGTTTATCAAATAGTATATTATGATTTATAAATTTTATTTTAGTATTGTGAAAATCAGCATTTCTTTTAGCAACTTTTAAAGCCATTTCACTAACATCAACAGCTGTAACATCCACAAAATCTAAAGTTTTCTTTAGGGTAATTGAAATACATCCGCTACCAGTGCCAATATCTATAATATTAAGTTGATTTTTAGTTTTTTTTTGTGAATTTATATCTTTAATAATCCAGTTTACTAATTCTTCGGTTTCCATTCGGGGTATTAGCACATTTTTATCTACATAAAAATCTAAATCATAAAAATTAGCTTTCCCAATAATATATTGAACAGGAATATGGTATTGTAATTTTTGAATTGCGTATTTTATTTTCTGAGTATAGTTTATATCAATCAAATCATCAGATCTGCTAATGCAATCTTTTTTTGAAAATCCCAGATAATGCTCAAAAAGAATAAAAATAATAGCGTTAAGTTCTCTTTCCTGATAAATTGAACTCAAAGAATCTTTAGCAAGTTTACTTAAGCTCTTTACTGTTGATGGCTCTGATAACATAAACACTTAATGGAATAAACTATTCGTTTTTTTGTTCAATTAATTTTTCGCCATTCCATTTAAAACGAACCATTTTTGTTGATTTTTCAGCAATATTGCCTTCCTCATCATAGCTTTCGTTATCTATTTTCTTTATAACCTGTCCGGATTTGCCTCCTTCATCATTTGGGTATATTATTTCTGTGCTGAAATGAAATATTCCAGCTTCGGAAACTTTAGGAGCTTCTATTCCGAAAATTAAATCAGTTTCATTCCAAAAAATATTGATGTCCCCATTGGTATATCCACAAGCTGGATAAAGGAATGAAAGTACAATAATTTTTTTTACATTATTTAATCCTTTATTCCCAGTAATTTTCCCATTAATATTATATGAATAACCCTCATTATTAAAATCGGTGTACATTGGTGGAAAAGATAATGAAGATATAATTTTCTTATTAACAACAGCCTTTATAGTTGACATGTATCCTTTCCCGTCAGTATAGCCAGATATACCATATACAAATGTTAAGTTCTCATCCAAATCATTTTTTGTTGATAAGGTAACAGCTGACAAAAAACCTCCCCATATATATCCTTTTAGCGTTTTGCCCTCTTTTTCAAAGCTTATTTTATACCAGCAGGTGGTGTACCCATTAACTATATATGTTTCTTCGGTTTCTGAAATTACATTTACTTTACTTGCAATTGGTAAATTTGCAATAACTTTAGAACTGGAAGTCGGTTTTTCTCTGATATTTACATTGTCTGAAAATAAATAAACTTCAGAATTTTCTGAGAATTTCCCATAATTAAAAATTCCATCGTTTTCTTGAGCAAACAATA
Organism: Marinifilum sp.; assembly: GCA_020718065.1. Taxonomy (GTDB): domain Bacteria; phylum Bacteroidota; class Bacteroidia; order Bacteroidales; family CG2-30-32-10; genus CG2-30-32-10. The sequence goes on from DYDE01000095.1 coordinate 12,207, forward strand.
TATTACTCACAAAAAGCAATAATATGTATAGTTTTACTGATAATTTCATAGTATTAATGTATAAATAATTATTTTAAATTCATAGCTGTTATAATATCATTTATTTTCTTGTCTGATAATTCATTTGCTTTGTTAAACATATCTTTGTTAGGTAATTCTTCTCTAACACCAAAATAAAATTTTATTTTTGGTTCAGTCCCTGAAGGTCTAATAGTTATTTTACTTTTATCGCTTAAAAAGAACTGCAGTACATTTGATTTTGGCAAATCAATAATATTTACTTTGCCAGTTTGAGGATAAATTTCTTTCTGAGTTTCGTAATCATTGATTTGTATTACTTCTGAATTGTTGATGCTTTTAGGAGGATTGCTTCTATAGTCATTCATCATTTTTTGAATTGCTTCAGCTCCTTCTTTGCCTTTTTTTGTTACTGATAATAAACTTTCTTTATAATAACCAAATTCAGCATATATATCAATTAGTAATTCGTAGAGTGTTTTCTTTTTATCTGCAGCCCATGCTGCTGTTTCTGCAATTAAACAACAAGATATAACAGCATCTTTATCTCTAACAAATTCACCAGCCAAATAACCATAACTTTCTTCGCCACCACCTATAAATAGCTTTTTTCCTTCATTTTGTTTAATTATATCTGCGATATATTTAAACCCAGTGAGAACATCAAAGCACTCAACTTTATTTTTTAAAGCAATTTCTTTTAAAAGTTCTGTTGTTACAATTGTTTTAACAATATATTCTTTACCATTAAGTTTATTATTGGTTTTCCATTTATTAATTAAATAATATACTATTAAAGTAGCTGTTTGATTACCGTTTAAAAGAATAAATTTATTGTTTTTATTTTTTACTGCAACTCCCACTCTGTCTGCATCAGGGTCTGTGGCCATAACAAGGTCAGCATTTATTGATTTTGCTTTTTCCAAAGCAAGAGTCAAAGCTGCTGATTCTTCTGGATTTGGCGATTTAATTGTAGGAAAGTTTCCATCGCTAACATCTTGTTCCCTAACAGTTGTTATGTTAGTGAAACCATATTCTTTCAAACATCTTGGAACTAAATTTACACCCGAACCATGTAAAGCACTGTAAACTATTTTTAAATTCTTTTGATTTTTTATTGAATCAGGAGAAAGCGATAAACCTTTTACTTTACTTACATAAATTTTATCAAGATCTTCACCAATCAAATTAATATTTTCATTAACAGGATTGAATTTTACATCGGAAATTTTGGTAATTTTTTGAACCTCTTTAATAATATTTACATCATGAGGACTAATTAATTGTCCGCCATCGTTCCAATACACCTTGTATCCATTATATTCTTTTGGATTATGAGAAGCTGTTATAACGACACCAGATTGACAAGCAAGTTGACGAACAGCAAAAGATAATACTGGGGTTGGTCTAAGATCTTCAAAAAAATAAACATTTATATCATTTGCTGAAAAAACTTCTGCTGTTATTTGTGCAAAGTAGCGGCTATTATTTCTAGAATCGTAAGCTATGGCTACTTTAATATTCTTTTCATTTGCAAACATTTTTTTCAGATAGTTTGCCAATCCCTGTGTTGCCATTCCAACAGTATATTTGTTCATTCTATTGGTGCCTACACCCATTATGCCTCTTAATCCTCCTGTTCCAAATTCCAGATCCTGATAAAAAGATTCTATCAATTCATTAGGGTCGTTATCAATCAGGTTTTTTATTTGTTTTTTTGTTTCTTCATCATAATTATCATTAAGCCATACCTGTGCTTTTTGAAGGATAGTGTTGTCAACTTCTACCATATTTTATTTTTTTAATATTATTATGTTAATTGTGTTTTTATTTTCTTAAAATTCCTTAGTAATTCTTTTGAAACCATCAATTAGTTTTGTAAAGTTAAAGTTAATAAGTATTGCCGTATTTTTATCTGTAAATCTTAAAGCAGTATTTAAATAACCTAAGTGTGAGCTTTGCAATGAATTATCATCAGCAATAATTCTTACTGCAACTTCTTCAGCAACCAATATATCTATTTTAAGTTCATTTTTAAAAGTACTTCCTTTATAATTAATAACAAAAGGAACGTCTAATCTATAAGGAATTTCTCTTAAAGATAGTTCTTTAATAAAACAAGCTTTATATACCGATTCTGGTAAACCTGGTCCTAAAAACTTATGAACCTCAATGGCTGCATCGAGTATCATAGTATTTAATTTATTTCTGTCGATTCTATTCATTTATTTTTGATAAACATTCTGTTAAACTATCTTTCCAATAAGGGATTTGTAAATTAAAATCTTTTTTAATTTTAGATTTATTTAATACGCTGTAAAATGGTCTTGCTGCAGGTGTTGGATAGCTTTTTGTTTCAATTGGAATAATATCGCATTTTATTTTTTTTATTTCTATAATTGCTTTTGCAAAATCATACCAACTAATTACACCTTCGTTAGAGAAATTGTAAATTTCAGATCTATTAGCAGATTTGTAATCTGGTATTATTTGAAGTATCGCTTTAGCTAAATCCTTGGCATAAGTTGGTGTTCCAATTTGGTCGTAAACGACATTTAACAAGCCTTTTTCTTTACCTTTTTTTATTATGGTTTTTACAAAATTATTTCCAAATGATGAATATAGCCAAGATGTTCTTATTATTATTGCTTTAGCAGCATTGAAAACTATTTCAATTTCTCCTTCTAATTTGCTTTTTCCATAAAAACACTTTGGATTTGTATTGTCTGTTTCGGTATAGGGTTTGCAATTTTTGCCATCATAAACATAATCGGTTGAAATATGAACCAATAATGCTTTGAACTGAGTTGTAACTTCTGCAAGATTTGAAACGGCTGTTTTATTTATTAATCTTGCTTTTTCCATTTCTTCTTCTGCTTTATCAACAGCAGTATATGCAGCACAATTAATAACACAGTTGATATTCTGGCTTTTCATTATTTTATCCAGCTGACTTTTATCAGTAATATCCAGTTCTTCTATATCTGTAAAAATAAAATTAAACTGATTGTATTGACCTGCTATTTCTTTAATTTCGCTGCCCAATTGTCCGTTACTTCCTGTTACTAATACGTTTGTCTTCATCGATTTGATAATTATTTAAATTTCATTTTTTTAATGCTACCAGATGTGGAAATATAAAGTTTTCACAACTTATTCAGTTTACTTAATAATAGATTTAAAATATTCTATAGTTTTAACCAAGCCTTCATCAAGATTAATTTTTGGTTGCCAATTAAGTTTTTCTTTTGCTAAATCAATATTTGGTTGTCGCTGCATAGGATCATCAGCAGGTAAAGGATTAAATGAAATTTTAGATTTAGATCCTGTAAATTTAATAACCTTTTCAGCAAGTTCCATAATGGTAAATTCGTTAGGGTTGCCAATATTTACAGGACCTATGAATTCGTCACCAGTATTCATTAATTTAATCATTCCATCTATTAAATCACTTACATAACAAAAGCTTCTGGTTTGACTCCCATCTCCATAAATTGTAATATTTTCGCCTTTCAAAGCCTGAACAATAAAATTTGAAACTACTCTTCCGTCATTTGGATGCATGCGTGGTCCATAGGTATTAAAAATACGCATAATCTTTATTCTTACATTGTTTTGAATGTGATAATTGATAAATAATGCTTCAGAACAACGTTTTCCTTCATCATAACAAGCTCTTGTTCCAATAGGATTTACATGCCCCCAATAAGATTCAACTTGAGGATGAACTTCTGGATCTCCGTAAACTTCGCTTGTGGATGCCTGCAATATTTTTGCTTTAATTCTTTTGGCTAAACCAAGCATATTGATTGCTCCCATTACAGAAGTTTTGATAGTTTTGATTGGGTTATATTGATAATGTATTGGGGATGCTGGACAAGCAAGATTATATATTTCATCAACTTCAATAAAAAAAGGTGTTGTTACATCGTGCCTTATCATTTCAAAATAAGGATTGCTCAACATATGGGAGATGTTTTGTTTTTGTCCTGTAAAATAATTATCAAGGCAGATTACTTCATTACCTTCATTTAGTAATCGCTCAACTAAGTGAGATCCAAGAAAACCCGCCCCACCTGTAACTAATATTTTTTTCT
>DYDE01000096.1 GCA_020718065.1 Marinifilum sp.
TTAGTGGCATTAATAATTAGGATTTCTACAATATTGTAAAACAGAACCAATATTAATAACAAATAACAGACATCGCAAATTTGTAAATATCACTTTGTTTTTATAGTTTTGGGTTTTTTAGACAAAACTGAGGTTGTGCGAATTGCAACAAAACCTTGCAAACATGATAACATATCGAGAATTTGAACCTGATTTAAGATTAAAAGATTACATCAAATCTTATTGGTATTTTAGTATTCGGACAAATACCCACAACCAATTCGATATTCTGCCAGATGGATATTTTGATTTATTGATAGTAATAAAGAAAAATCGTATTATTAGCACCCGACTAACTGGAATTTGGTGCAAATCGATTTCGATTAGTTATTCTGAAGATACAGAAGTTTTTGGGATTCGTTTTAAACCATTATCAATTGGAGGATTATTCAAATTCAATCTAAAGAACTCGCTTGATAATTCTCAAAATATAATGTTAAAGGATTTCGATTTAAACGAGCAAATCTTGATAGATAGTTTAAATGGATTTCCTGAATTTCTTGTGAATTATTTAGATAAGCAATTTTTAAAACTTATTTCACAAAATAAATCGGATAAACGATTAAAGAAGTGTTTTGACCTAATAGATGCGTCAGTAGTAAATATTAAAGTTGATGAAGTATCAAATACCATCGGATTGAGTTCGAGACAACTGCATAGATTGGTAAGCAATATGATAGGGATTGGTATTAAAGATTATATTAAAATTGTCCGATTTAAAAGGAGTTTGCGAGACGTAAAAAACAACAAATCGAATTATTTTCGTTATTATGACCAATCGCACTATATTCGAGAAATAAAACAATTTACTGGATTGACGCCAGAAAAACTGGATTTAAAAAACAATGTCCGATTTATACAATACTATGATTTTGAAAGTATATAGCTTTGTCGAATAATCATTTTAAAATTAAAAAATATGGAATTAAGTAACGTTAGACTTTTAGTCAAAGATTTCGACAAATGTTTTAAGTTTTACTCTGAGCAACTTGGTTTAAAAGTAACTTGGGGAAAGATTGGTGGCGATTATGCCAGCTTTGATATTGGAATTAAATCGAATGAAATGGGATTGTCAATTTTTAAATCTGATTTAATGGCAAATGCAATTGGAAATTCTGAGAAATCATTACCAATTGATAGCCGAGAGAAAATAGCTATTATTCTGAAAGTTGAGAGTGTTGATAAAACTTTTAAAGAGTTAACAGAAAAAGGAATTGAATTTGTCAATAAACCAATGGACATGGCTGGATGGGGAGATAGAGTTGTGCATTTTAGAGACCCAGAAGGTAATTTAATAGAATTGATTTCTGAACTTGATAAAGAAAAATGGAATAAAGAGTTGTTGGATGAAGCTAAAGAATATGAACAATAAATAAAGCTCATACACCCAACAACGTGTCGTAAAACATGCCGGGTTTAGTGGGTTTGCAGCTTTTTATCATGCATTGTGTTTAGTCACAGCGGATACAAAAGTACTTCGCAATCCGGTTTGTTTCATACCAGCGAATTCTATTTACCAAAGAACTCATCATTGAAATTTACCATATACAAGGTGTTGGAGGCACGGGTGATGGCTGTGTATAGCCAACGATAATATTCTGTATTGAGCATTTCGTCGGTAAGGTAGCCTTGTTCAACAAAAACAGTGTTCCATTGTCCGCCTTGTGCTTTATGACAGGTGAGAGAATAGGCGAATTTTACCTGCAGGGCATTAAAAAAAGGATTGTTCTTTATTTTTTCGAGCCTTTCTCTTTTGTTTGGTATGTGATCGTAGTCCTTATTTATTTCTTCAAACAGTTTTTTATTGTCTTCGTTGGATAGGGAAGGGGTATCGGAGGTGAGGGTGTCTAAAAGGATATACACATCTATATCGGGTTCGTTGGCGTAATCGATAAGCCGAACTACTACTTTTGCAAACCTAAATCCGTACAGGTCTTCATATTTGAGGATCTTTACAATCTCAATGGTATCGCCATTGGCTATAAAACCCGCTTTCGATTCTTTTGGTAACCAGTAATAGTTGTTTCGTACGATCATTAACAGATCGCCTGTTGCTATTTCGTTTTCTCTGAAAAGAATGATGTTTCTGATCTGCTGATTGTAAAGATTTGCACGTTTGTTGCTTCTGCAAATAATGATGGTATTTTCAATTCCGTATTTGGAATATGCAGATTGTATGGCATCCTGCATTTCGGCACCATATAGTCTAATAAAATCGGGATATTTGTTTGAGATGAATTTTATTTTTTGTTTTTTCCTGGTGTTTATAAACTTTCTTAAAAGAGTAGCATTGGCAAGAATTCCAGAATCCTGCGATTGCCTCACTACTTCATCTAATTCTATTGTTTCTGACCTTACATCATACGTCTTGTTTAAGAAGTTAACATCCAAAGCGGGGCTTATGCTGAGTTTAACAGGTGGCAGCTGAGCCGTGTCGCCTATTAATAAAAGTTTGCAATTGTCGCCATTAAAAACGTACTGTATTAAATCATCCAGAATATTTCGCACAGAAAATAAGCTCATTTCAGTTGATGAAGATACATTAGAGATCATTGATGCTTCGTCAACAATAAAAATCGTATTAACATGAAGGTTTTCCTGAAGTGTGAAATTTACAAAGCCTTCTTTAGATGTTGTAATCCGATATATCTTTTTGTGTATGGTAAACGCTTGTTTTTTCGAATAATTTGCTAAAACCTTGGCTGCTTTCCCTGTTGGAGCAAGCAAAACAGATCTTAATTTTAAAATGGGCAAAGTGTTTACCAAAGCACTGACGATGGTGGTTTTACCGGTTCCGGCATATCCTTTTAATACAAATACCGATTGATGCTCTTTTTTAATAATAAAATCTGCCAGCATATCAATAAGGTTAGATTGACAAGTGGTTGGCTCGTAAGAAAACTTTGTTAAAAGGAGTTTTTTAATATCGTTTTTTGATAACAAAAGCAGTAGAGATAAATAATGATTAAAAATCAGAAAGGGTAACCTATACCTATATTGAAATTAACGCCATTGCCATGGAATAATTTCCACTTATTGCCTTCTGGTATAGCAGGGTTATATATTGGTGTAGCTGCATCGACTCTAATAACAAAGAAACCAAAATCATAACGCAATCCAATACCAACACCAATGGCAATTTCTTTATAGAACCTGTTTAATTGAAAATCTCCCCCGGGATATTTGGGATTTTCTTTTTGTAGCCAAACATTTCCTGCATCGGCAAACAAAGCACCTCCCCATTTGCCAGCTATTTTATAACGATATTCCAGATTTCCTTCTAAATAGAGATCCCCGGATTTGTTGAAATCAACATCCAACGTATCGTTAAAACTACCGGGACCAATTGAGCGTATTTTCCAGGCTCTTATACTATTTGCACCTCCAGCATAAAAGCTTTTATCGTAAGGAAGGTAATTTGAATTTCCATAGGGAATTCCAACGCCTGCTGCAGCACGTAAAACAATTTTATTAGATGCGTTGAGTATAAAATATTTACGGACATCAGCATCTGCCCTGAAATATTGCGCATATTCTATCCCAAAAAGGGTATAATAGTCAGCAGGATTTTTAGGTGAATGTAACACATTGTTCTTCCATTGAAGAAAGTTGCCTGCAAATTCGAGGTTTCCTCTGAAATATATAAAATTCCTGACCTTATTTATTTCCTGATTGTTGAAAATATAACTATACGTGGTTGCAGAAATTAAATAAAAGTTGAGCTTTGCTTTGTAAAGAGAATCAATGTTTTTGTTGTTAATAGAACTGATGTCAAAAGGATTGATAATATGTTTTTTAAATTTAGATTCTTTCCATTCGTAACCATACACAATATTGGAAATATAACGGGTATATTCTTTTCTTTTCTGATAGTTAAAGCTAAGAGTTATATAAGTTTTTGGGTTTGCAGATTTGGAGAATTTTTCCTGTTTAACCGGTAAAAGGAATTTAGGGAATTTAATACTGACTTCGGCACCTCCTTCTATGGTATTAAAAAAAGGAATATTGCCATTGTCTGGCTTTTCAGGATCTTTTACCAATCTTTGAAATTCCATTGCCATTTTTAGCCTTATCAAAAATATTTCAGCATTTCTGAATGTGTTTTTGTTTTGGTAAATTGCATTTCCGGCAATACCCAGGTCACCACCGGAATGAGTACCTTCGGTTTCTATAGTGTATGAATTAAAAGGGGTATTTGTTACTTTTATCATACAATCAAGCATTTTCTCAACTGAATTTTTTATAGAGTCGTTTTTGCTCGGTATAAAATCTATATTTACAAATTTGAAAACTTGTAGATCCAGCAATCGCTTATAAGTTAAATCTACATCATTTAGCTTGTATGGATTGTTTGGTTTAACAAAAATGGATTGTGTAAATGTTCTGGGATTGATTTTTAATTTATTGTTATAAACAAAGAAATAAGAGAACTGACCATAATTTATATTCTGTCGGTTTATTGAAAACTTTAAGGTGTCGTAATTTAAGGTATCAAACTTTAAAGAATTATAATCAGTGTAAACATATATGTTGTTGATGAGATACCTGGTATGATAAGCAAGCAAAATGCTGTCTTTTTGAACATCACTTGGGTTCTTAATTTCAATGGTAATATCGAATTGCTTCTTATCATTATTATTTGCATTAAAAGTAGTATCTATTTTATAGTTTACGTATTGTTTTACAAAATAATAATAGCCATTGTTTTTCAAACTACGTGTAATTCGATCTCTTTCGTCCTGCAAATCATCCACATCATAGTTTTTGTTTTTCTTTATAAACGAATTGCTTGTATCACTTAGAATGTCAAATTGCAATCTGTTTGGATCTTTGATGCTATATGTAATATTGCGTACGGTATATGGTTGATATGTTTTAATATAGTACCTCACATTGGCTTTTTTCCTTTTGTAATCTATATCTTTATTAACCGTAGCGTTAAAATAACCTTTGTCGCGAAGATAAAGTTTTATTTGTTTTACACTGCTATTAGTAAGCATAGTGTCGAGCACAACAGGAGCCTCTCCAATAGCTTCTTTCATCCACTTTTTTATTTTGCCTGTTTTCCCTCTGTTAGCTAAAGTATATACCCTTAATCGAAGTCTGACGCCAAGAAATTTGCTGTTTGGCTTTTGTTTGATGTATGTTTTTAATTCATCCAGATCGACGTCTTTATTATCTATAATTATCTCTTTTTTTGACTTCCTTATTTTCTTTATGTTATTTAATAGGTGTTCATCTTTTTTTAGCTGTTTCATTGGATTGCAGGAGGCAATAAATAGCGAAACGATTGCTATAATAATAACAGCAGATCTGTATGAAATATTAAAATATTTGATTTTTGGTGCTTTCAATATCAATTCTATTTCAAGGCTAAAATTATTCAAACCGCAAAGCTTCTATCGGGTCTAATTTCGATGCTTTTATAGCAGGGTAAATACCAGAAGCCAATCCAACAATAAAGCATAAAACAATACCAAAAAAGATCCATAGCCAGGGAACAATAAAGCTACCACCTGTTAATAAAGAAATAAGATTGCCGACCAAAATTCCCAGTATAATACCAAGCAAACCCCCAAGTTGGCAAATTACGATAGCTTCAATAATAAATTGTCGCTTTATAAGTTCCCTGGTTGCACCAATTGCTTTTCTTATTCCAATTTCTCTGGTTCTTTCGGTTACAGAAACCAGCATGATGTTCATTAATCCTATTGAAGCACCAAGCAAGGTAATTAACCCAATTATGGTAGCTGCTAGTGTGACATACTTAATATTGTCAAACAGCATTTCAGCCAGATTATCGCTTTTTGCTACTTCAAAATTATCTTCTTGTCCTAATTTCAATCTTCTTACATTTCTGAATAAACCAGTGGCCTCGCTTATTGCTGCATCCATTGAATTGGCATTCTTCAGCATTACATTAATACCATAAGACATGTCAGGTTTTGAAAAGTATTGCCGTATATTATTTAAGGTAAGAATACAGCTTTTGTCTCCACTAAATCCCACACTCGAACCTTTTGATTTTAATACTCCAACTATTCTGTATTTTCCGGGGCCAATTGATACTATCTGGTCAATAGGGTTCTCTTTCTTTTTGAACAATGTACTTACTATTTCGCTACCTAATATGGCAACGTTTGCACCATAAAGAACTTCGTTTGCAGTGAAGTTTCTTCCTTTTTCAATCTCATAACCTGAGGTAGCCACATAATTCTCGTCAACACCAAACACAGCTATATTCGGATTGGTTTTAAGTGATTGAAATTTCACGGTCGCTCCAAAAGTACCAAGAACAGAAATAGAGGTTGTACTGGGAAATGGAAATAGTTTTTTAAATTCCAGTGCTTCCTCATAGGTAATTACTCTGAAGTCTTTAGGCATTTCAGAATTGTCTCCCATATGTATTCTCATAGTACGATTACGGATGGTAAACGTATTGGCACCCATCCGTGTGAAATTGCTATTGATTGATGCTTTTATAGATTCTATAGCTGTGAGTATCCCAACCAGAGCCATAATTCCAAAAGCAATAATCATTATAGTCAGAACTGTTCGTAAAAGATGACTTCTTATTGAGTTTAATGATATTCTTATATTTTCTTTTAGTAAACCGCTCATTTCGAAATTTTTATTACAGCAGTTTGCATATGGTAGATAAAACAAAAGACCAGAAAGCAACAGATACAGATAAGTATATCAAGATCGATTTTTTATTTGTAAAATATTTACTTGCAATAAAGGTACCTATTGGTATTGATAGTATTGTAGGAGTGAGGATGGCAATGCCAATTAATCCAAATTTACTTTTCAAAAGAATAATAAATTTGTTTTTTCTGGTGAATTTTCTTTTAACCTTAACAATAGTGGGAGCAGTATAGGTGTTTTTTTTTCTGAATTTTGATAAAACATATTTAATATAACCTGAAAGGTATTTTTTATATAAGGTAATAACTATTTTACTAAGGAAAAAGAAAAATAAAACACCTAAAATACCACCAATTGTGGTATATAACATTGTTTGTAGATAATTGAATCCCATTTTAAATGAGATTAAAGGAGCAAAAAGAAACTTAAATGCACTAATTAGAATGATTTGTACCAATTTAAAAACATTTATGCCAGATAGAATATAGAAAGTAAACATCAAATTTAGGTTTGGTTCTTTAATTAAACCTAAGCAAAGGTAATAAAAAAAGCGTTAATAATCAAAATTAGATTTAGTAGTTAGGAATTTGTTTATTTTTTTATAAATTAATAAAAAAAGCTCCAATTTGATTTGGAGCTTTCTAAATACTAATCTCGTTCTGTTTCTCTTAATATTTTGAGTTTTTCTTCAAGATTGATTATTTCATTTTTAGTATTTTGCATCTTTTTCTCAAATTCAACTTTAAGAATGTCAGCATTCTTAGAATGAGCAAGAAAACCAATGTTGTTTTCCCATAACTTTAAGTCATTTTTTAGCGAACTTAATTTGTTTGCAACAAAACTAATTTCTTTACTGATAGAATATCTTGAATCTGGTTGTTTTTTTAGGTTTTCAATTTTCGATTTATAATTCAAGTTTGCTTTATCATTGGTGCTGATCTTAAGCTTTTCGTATTGCTTATTGATGGTTTCCTTAAATGAATTATATATTGCATCTTTTGATTTTATTGGAACATGACCAATTTCCATCCATTCTCTTTGAAAGCCCTTTAATATTTCCAGATTTTCATTATTGTTTTCACCAAACTGATATTCCTCAATCTTTTTGATTAAGTCTTCTTTTAATTTTAAATTGTCCTCTTCACTTTTATCAATATTGGAAAAAAAGGCAGCTTTGTTATTAAAAAACTCATCACAAGCAGTTCTGAATCTTTTCCATATTTTTTCTGAAAGTTTTTTCTGAACTTGACCTGTTTTTTTCCACTCTTGTTGAAGTTTGATAAGTTCTTCTGTGGTTTTTTTCCAGTTAGTGCTGCTTTTTAAAGCTTCTGCCTGCAAACATAAATTGAGCTTTTGATTGTAATTTTCTGATTGCTCATCTTTTATCTTTCCATAGAATTCCTTTTTCTTATCGAAAAACAAATTAATTGTTTTTCTGAATTTACCCCAAATTTCATTATTTACTTTTTTAGGAGCATAACCAACAGTTTTCCATAACTTCTGAATCTCGTTGATTTCATCTGTTTTATCCTGCCACTCTTTTGGTAATGTGAGATTCAATTCATTTATCTGTTCTATTTTTTCGCAAAGAGATATTTTTGTGGCATAGTTGTTTTCTTGTTCTTCTCTAAGCTTTTCATAATAATCTTGACGACGTTGGTTGATCTTTTCTGTTGCGCTGCTAAAACGTTGCCAAATTTCATCTTTTTTATCCAGAGGAACAGGTCCGGTTTCTTTCCAACTTTCATGGTAATTTTGCAATAGCTGAAACGAAAGAACAATGGAGGGTTCAAGTAATAGTTCTTCAGTTTTTTCGCAAATTTCAATTTTAAGTTCAAGATTTTTCTTTAAATCAAGATCTTTTAATTCCTTATTGATTTTAACTTTGGCAAAGAATTTCTCAACAAGAAAATGGTAGCTTTGCCATAAATTGTTCTTATCCTTTTGTGGAACTTGCCCGATAGTTTTCCATCTGTCTTGCAAATCTTTAAAAGCATCGTATGTTTTTTTAAGTTCTTCTTCTGATTCTACAAGCAATTTAAGATCTTCAAGGATTTTTTGTTTATCAAGCAGATTTTTTTGTTTTTCTGCTTCATTATCTAATTCTTGTTTTGCTTTGTTTTCTTTGTATATTGTAAAAGCTTTATTAAATCTCACATCAAGTTCATCTTCAATAGGTGAATAATTTTCATTAGTTCCGCCATTTGAAATATGTTCTGCAATTAGTTGTTGCTTTTCTTCTTTTTGAATATTGCGAAAAGCGACCTTAATTAAGCCAATTTGATTTTTGAATGTTGAAGGGTCAGAACCTTGAACAATTTCTTCGATATGCTTAACAAGCTCTTCTTTGTTTAATGTTTCGTATTGTACTTGCGAAATAATGATTTCTTCATCATTATTTAAAACATCTGTAGTTTCTAAATTGGAATGAGTGCTTGTCTCGTTCATATTTTCTGACTGCTCGGTTTTTTTGGAAGTTTTCTTGCTTTCTTTTTTCTTCTCAATTGGGTTTTCCGAAATGTCATTTTCTGCTATCTTCACCTCTTCGGTAATTACAGACGTTTCATCTTTAGAAGTTTTATCTTCTTGAGTAGTAATTTCATCCTGATTAATAACATTGTTATTTTCAGGAATTGGGGTAGGTTGCTCGTTATTTTCCATCAATTATTTAGATTCGATCGTAAAAATGATTTACAGTAACTTATGTATGTTAGTTTTTAAATGGGAAGCAAAATTAGTAATATTTTCAAATTGAAGAATTATTTTACAATTAATCGTTTAATTTTTATTTCATTTGCTATTTTAGTATGGTGTATTTTCTATTGCTAATGGTTGTTATCAGTATTTATTTTTTAAATTTTCAATTGATAAAAGTATAGTTTCATTGGTTGCGGGTAATGAAAATTCGGGTTCTATTTGATGTAGTCCGATGGACGATATTGCATCTTTTATAGCAAGCCAAACAGAAAAACATAACATAAATGGAGGTTCTCCTATTGCTTTGCTTTTTCTGATTGTATTTTCATTGGGGAAATCTTTTAAAAGTTCAACTCTCAAATCATCTGGTATATCTTGAACAGAAGGAATCTTATAAGTGTCAGGTGAATGATTTAAAAGATTTCCATCTTTGTCATATTTTAATTCTTCAGTTGTACACCAACCAACTCCTTGAATAAATCCACCAATAATTTGACCTTTATCAATTTCTGTATTTAACGAATCACCACAATCGTGCAATATATCTGTGCGAATGATTTTATGACTACCGGTAAGTGAATCAACCAATACTTCTGAAACAGCCATTCCATAAGAAAAATAGTGAAATGGTTTTCCTGTTCCTTTTTCTCTGTCGAAATTAACAGCGGGAGTTTTATAAAACCCAGTTGAACTTAAAGATACTTGTTTTAAATATGCCATTGAAACAACTTCTTTAAAAGTCATACTTCTGTCTTTGTGAAAGTTGTCGAATACCATATCATTTTCGAATTCAATGTTTTCAATTTTTGTCAGGTCGTACTTGAAATCTTTATTAAATTCAACAGTAACGACTTCTGATATTCTGCTTTTTAAAATATCAATAGCATTTTTTACAGCCATTCCGTTCAGATCTGTTCCAGAGGAAGCTGCTGTAGGTGATGTATTAGGAACTTTTGATGTATTGGTTGGAGCTATTTTAATGTTTTTAGGATTAATTCCAAGTTCAGCAGAAGCAATTTGCAAAATTTTAGTATACAAACCCTGTCCCATTTCTGTACCTCCATGATTAACCAGCACAGTTCCGTCTTTATATATTAATACCAATGCACCTGCCTGATTTAAAAAGGAAGTAGTAAATGAGATACCAAATTTAACTGGCGTTAATGCAATTCCTTTTTTTAGTATTTTATTTTTAGTGTTAAACTCATGAATAGCTTTTCTTCTTGACCAATAGTCTGAAGATTCTGAAAGTTTATCATGTAATATAAACAGTCGGTTGTTTTCAATTAGCTGGTCGTATGGAGTAATATTATTGGTACTTATTTTATAAAAGTTTTTATATCTTATTTCTAAAGGATCTTTTTTTAATTGCCTTGCAATTCTGTCAATAATGGTTTCCATTGCTGCCATTCCCTGAGGACCGCCAAATCCCCTAAATGCAGTATTTGATGGCAGGTTTGTTTTCCAAGCTTTTCCTATGATTTTTATATTAGGAATAAAATAACTGTTTTCTGCATGTAGCATTGCTCTTTCAAGTATTGCCATAGATAAATCAGTTGCGGCACCGGCATCAGAATTCTGTTCGAAAATTATAGCCTCAATTTGTCCTTCTTTATTAAAACCTGCTTCATAATTAATAATAAATCTATGTCTTTTTCCGGTAATTTTCTGATCGTCATCTCTTGATAAATGAATTTTAACAGGTCGTTTTGTTTTTTGAGCAAGTAAAGCTGCCCAACATGCAACATGATTTCCTTGTGTTTCTTTGCCACCAAAACCTCCTCCAAGGCGCTTTGATTCTACAATAACATCTTTGCTTTCTAAGCCCAAAACATCTGCAACCAATATTTGAGTTTCTGTAGGATTTTGTGTTGAACTATACACTTGCATTTCGCCATTTTCACCTGGAATACATAAACAACTTTGTGTTTCCAGATACCAATGCTCCTGCCCGCCTATATGCAAAGTGTCTTTTATTTTATATTCGCAATTACTTAAAACCCCATCCGGATTTCCTCTTTCAATTTTTCTGGGTGGTGCTAAAAGATTATTTTTTTTTATTGCTGTCTCAATATCTAAAATAGCTTCCAATTGCTCGTATTCAATTTTTATTGCTTTTTCAGCTTCTATACAAGCATATTCGTTTTCGGCAGCAATAAGAACAATAGCCTGACCAATAAAGTTTACTTCATCTTCTGCAAGACAAGGTTCGTCATAAACAATCGGTCCCATATTGTTTTTACCTGGAATATCTTTGTATGTGACAATTGCATGAACTTTATTTATAAGAAGGGCTTGAGAAATATCAATTTTTTTTATTCTTGCATGTGCATGTTTACTATAAAGAATTTTACCAATCAGTGTTTGTTGGTTTGATTCAATATCATTTACATAAATTGCCTCGCCTGTTACATGCAATTTTGCACTATCATGTTGTAAATCTTTCATTTTCCAAAATGATTAAAATGTTAATGAATCAGAATAAAATTTTACTAATAGGTTTCTGGCTGCAATTCTTCTCATTTCTTCACCAGCTCGGGCATCAGATAAAGGTGCAAATTCTCTAAAAATGATTTGAGAAGCTTCTTCTACAATTTCCTGATTCCATAATTTCCCTATGATAAAATTCTCAGCTTCTAAAGCTCGTTTTGTAGTTGCAGCAACTCCACCGTATGCCAATATTATTGATTGAACAATATTTTCATTATTTAATTTAAGGGCATAACAAGCACTTACTGTTGAAATATCCAGATCTTTTCGCTTCGATATTTTATATGACCTGACTATTGTGCCTTCTTTTGGTTTGGGAATAATCACACCTGTTATTATTTCATCTGTATGTATATCAGTTTTACGATATGCTTTTATAAAGTCATTAATATTTACTATTCTTTTATTATCAATACTTTCTATAACTACTGATGCATTGTAAGCAATAAGAACAGGTAATGTGTCTCCTATAGGAGAAGCTGAGCCAATGTTGCCTCCAAGTGTTGCAAGACTTCTTATTTGTTTTGAACCAAACACAGTTAACATATGATGTAAAGCAGGTAAAGCTTTTTCTGAGAGCGTTTTTAATTTTTCAAGAGATAGTCCTGCACCAACATTAATCGTGTTGGGACGCTCTTCATAATATTTTAAATCTTCAATACCTGATATATCTATTATTTCTTTTAATAATTCATGTTTTTTGGTAACTTTTAATGCTATGTCTGTAGCCCCACTAGTTATTATTGCTTCAGGATGAAGGCTTCTAAGTAACTTGGCTTTCTTAAATTTAGCAGGTCTATAATAAGTTTGTTTTTTTGTTTTAAGTGAAAGGGTTTTGGTTGATTTTTTTATTTGTAACAATATATTGGTAATATTTTCTTCTGAATCAGTAAAATGATCTGTTCCATTATTAACACATGCAAGTTCTGCAGCTTCAATAATTGGTTGATAACCTGTGCAACGGCATAGATTGCCAGTGAGTGCATCTAAAATGATTTCTTTTGATGGATTATTGTAGTTTTTGTAAAGAGCAAACAACGACATCACAAATCCTGGTGTACAATATCCACATTGACTACCATATTTATCAACCAATGATTGCTGAACTGGATGTAAAATAATTTTATTATCTTCTATCCTTGCAAGATGCTCAACAGTAATTAATTGTTTGCCATGCAACATTGGCAAAAACATCAAACAAGAATCGACAGCCTGATAAATAATTTTGTTTTCTTCATTTACTTGACCAATAACAACTGTACATGCACCGCAATCTCCTTCAGCACAACCTTCTTTCACTCCTCTGTGAAAAGGAAAGTTTCTTAAGTAATTTAATACTGTAGTTGTGGGTGTATGTGATCTGGAATCATTAAAATTAACCTCAACCAACTTATCATTTAAGATGAACGCTACTGCATTTTTGTATTTTTTCATTTAAAATAGATTTGCAAAATCAATAACAAACCTACAAAAAATATATAATAACAACAAAAGAAATGTGCATAATACCAAGTTGCATTCATAGAGGAAATATCCGAAAATGAATGCTTATATTGGTATTATGCTGAATCAGTTCAAAAACAATTTCAAAAGCGAAGTGCATTGAAATTGTATCTTTGAACGCAACTCGGTATAAGGTATATCAAAGCAGATTTTGTTTTTTTATAATTTAGTTTAAGGATTACATTATATATAAATGTATTGAAAATGAAAACTAAAAAACCTCAAACTTAGCTTTTTATTCTCCTTGTTTGAAAAATTTATTGGTAAAATAAACCTGATTTTTGCAGATAGAATCACTATAAATAAAGTATGCTTCAATGGTTGGATGTTGTTTTAGAAATTCTTTTGCTTTATCAATACCCATAACCATAAAGGCTGTGGCATATGCATCGGCTGTGGTGCAATCATCAGCAATAATACTAACACTTAATAAAGAATGATGCACAGGGTATCCTGTTTTGGGGTCAATGGTATGTGAATATTTGATACCATCTTTAATAAAGAATTTTCTATAGTTGCCTGAAGTAGAAATTGATTTGTTATTTAAAGATACTTTTTCCTGAATTATTTGGTCTGCTATTTCACTGATGGCTGGTTTCTCAATACCAACTACCCATTTCTCATTATTCTGTTTTTTGCCATTAACCCTGACTTCCCCACCAATTTCTATAATAAAATCTGTGCATTTGTTTTTTAAAAAATATTCTGCTACAATATCAACTGTATATCCTTGAGCTATTGCATTAAAATCAATTTTTGTTTCGGGGTGTTTTTTTACGACTATATGATTTTCTATATATATATTATTGTATCCCACATATTTTAATAAACTATCTACTTTACTTTGAGTTAAATCAGTTTTGTTTTTAAACCCAAACCCCCATGCTTTTACCAGTTCGCCAACCGTTATATCGAAACAACCATCTGTTGCTTTTGAAATTTCCTGCGACTTGTTAAATATTTTAATAAAGTCATCATTTAAATCAACAGTTTTATTGTTATTTATTTTAGAAATTATTGAGTTGGTATCATAAAGAGATGCTGTATGATTGATAGCAGACAATATCGAGTCAATACCTTGTTTTATAGAAGTGCTGTCACTTGAAGCATAGAATTTAATTGAATAAGTAGTTCCTTGTGTGAAACCCTGATAAGAAACAAGCTTTTTTTCTTTTGGTGCACAAGAAAAAACAAATAAATAAATAATTATTACAAAGGTTTTGAATTTTATTTGCTGCATTGTAATCTATAATTAATTTGAAAAAATATTTTTTAACACAATTGTAAATACAAATATATTATAATTAAAACTAATTGTATATTATTTTAATTTAGCCTCAAAATACAAAATATTAAATTAAAGGTTTATGACAAGTAAATTAATAAAATGGCTTTTTCTTTTATCCGCTTTTATTTTCATTCCCATTTGGGCATTTGCTGAAGGTGGTTTAGCAGGAGTAGCAATTGGAGGGATACGAATCGAATTTATACTTTTTGCTTTAACTCTTATTGGAGTTGCTCTATTTCACAAACAAACTTTTTGGGTTTCAATAGTTGGGCTATCTGCTATTGTTTTGTACAAACTTATTTTTATTTCGGGATATCCTTTTGCAGAACATTTTGTTGGTACAAATCCAATTATTGATCAATTGGTTAATAAAGAAATGCGTCAGGGTGAATGGGGTATAATAATTAATCTTTTAGGACTATTACTTGGTTTTACATTATTGGCAAAAATATTTGAAGAAAGTGGAATTCCCGATATTTTACCAAAATATCTGCCAGATGATTGGAAAGGTCCTTTTATATTGCTTGTTTTTGTTTTTGTTCTATCTTCATTTTTGGATAATATTGCTGCTGCTATGATTGGTGGTACAATTGCACTTGTCGTTTTTAAAAACAAAGTGCATATAGGTTTTGTAGCTGCAATTGTGGCAGCATCTAACGCTGGAGGTTCTGGTAGTGTTCTTGGAGACACAACAACAACAATGATGTGGATTGATGGTGTTTCAGCTTTTAATGTTTTTCATGCTTATGTAGCTGCAGGTATTGCACTTATTATAGTTGCTTGGTTTGGAGCTCATCAACAAGATAAATTTCAACGTATCACTGCTGATGCAAAATCAGGTATTAAAGTTAACAGGGGTAAGTTATTTATAGTACTTTTAATTCTTGCTGGGGCAATATTGTCAAATATTTATTACGATATGCCTGCTTTAGGTGTTTGGGTGGCTATTATAATTGGTGCTACATTTAAAAAATTACCATGGGGTGAAATATCTTCATCTATAAAAGGAGCAATTTTCCTAATATGTTTGGTTACATCAGCTTCATTTATGCCGGTAGAAACATTACCTGATGCATCGTGGATGACTGCCTTTATTTTAGGATTTGTTTCTGCTGTTTTCGATAATATTCCTCTTACAAAACTATGTTTAGATCAGGGCCATTTCGATTGGGGTATGCTTGCTTATAGTGTTGGTTTTGGTGGTTCAATGATTTGGTTTGGCTCTTCAGCAGGGGTTGCTATTACCAATAAATTCCCTGAAGCAAGAAATGTGATGTTGTGGTTAAGAAAAGGATGGCATGTTACTTTGGCTTATATTGTTGGCTTCTTTGTTCTTTATCTGATTGTAGGTTGGGAACCTTCAAGTAACAAGCAACACAAAGAACCACCCAAGGATTGTCAGGTTGAAAATTGCCCTGTAAAGATTAAAACACAGGCAATGGAAAATATAAAACCACTTACTCCACAGGACATAAGTATTTTAAATTAAAAATGCTTTATACATATTGTAGGAAGCCTTTTTTTTTATTTCATATATCTCTTAATATGTAAATGAACATGTGTTTTATGTGTTTCGTTGAATTCAAGAATGAAACTCCATCATGAAATTATTAAACTGCGTTCGGGATAAAATATAATAAGAATTAGTTCAGG
>DYDE01000097.1 GCA_020718065.1 Marinifilum sp.
GAAGCACATTTTGCTTTGCTCGAAAATCACTTTGGAAAAAATGACTGGATTTCGGAAGCGAAAATCGAAAATAAAACATTTGTCATTGAAGGTTCACCTGATAAAAAACAATTTATTTTAAAAGACGATGCATTGCAATCAGCTATACGCATTGGAAAAGCCCTTGTAAACAAAACACACAAAGACTATATGGGTTTGCAGGTGTTAAATACAGTTTTTGGAGGGTACTTTGGTTCGCGGCTGATGACCAATATAAGAGAGGACAAAGGATATACTTATGGCATTGGTTCCGGAATAATATCTTTTATAAATACAGGTTTGTTTTATATAACATCAGAAGTTGGAGCAAATGTTTGCAAGAAAGCAGTTGATGAAATTTACAAAGAACTAAAAAAATTAAGAACGGATCTGATCAGTGAAAACGAACTCAATTTAGTAAGAAATTATATGTTGGGAGCATTGCTCAGAAATGCAGACGGACCTTTTGCCCTGGCCGATCGTTTTAAAGCACTTCTTGAATATGATTTAACAGAAGAATATTATGTTTCTTTTGTTGAAACAATTAATAATATAACACCGAAAGAACTACAGCAATTAGCTCAAAAATATTTTCACGAAGATTCCATGTATGAATTAATTGTTGGAAAAATGGAGTAAAATAATATTATTTTGTAACTTAGTATTTTTAAAATCAAACAGATGAAATTAAAAATAAGCTTTGCCTTTTTCATATTGCTTTTGTTTTCAAGCTTCTTATTTATTAATAATTCCTGTAAAAAAGACAAGGAAGACCTTATACCCTATGCGGTGGTCGATTTTTATATTAACACAAACTCAACGCAATATGTTGAACTTCACTCTGTTGGAGGGTGGGTAAATGTTACTGGTGGTGTTAGGGGTTTAATTATTTATCGTAAATCAATTGATGAGTTCATGGTTTATGAAAGAAACTGCACTTATCAACCATCTAATTCCTGCGCAAGAGTGTCAGTTGATAATACAAATCTAATGGCTGTGGATTCTTGTTGTGGATCGAAATTTCTATTAACCGATGGCTCTGTTATTCAGGCGCCTGCTAAATATCCTTTAAAGCAATACCGTACTACATTTGATGGGACTACTTTACATGTTTATAATTAATAATTTATATGGAAGAAAAAGAAAAATCATACAGTAATAATGAAATTACTGTATATTGGAAACCTGCTTTATGTAGTCATTCTACAATTTGTTTACACGGATTGCCGAATGTTTTTAATTTAAATGTAAAACCATGGATCAATGTTTATGGTGCACCTAATAAAGACATCATTAATGTTGTTAACAAATGTCCTTCCGGAGCTTTAAGCTATTCTTATAAGAACGAAAAACCGCCTCAAACAGAAATAAGCAGCAATCAGGAAGTTAAGGTTAATATTTTAAAAGATGGTCCAATCATTATAAAAGCAGATTGTAAAATTGTTGATGCCAATGGAAAAACATTTTACAAAAAAGGCACCTGCTCTTTATGTACTTGTGGTTTATCAAAAGAAAAACCTTTTTGCGACGGATCTCATTATGACAATCAAATTAGACAAAAATAAAACTATATAACGCCCATAAACTCATGTTTAAAAGGCAAAATATAGGATGTTAGAAACCAAAAACACACACATGAAAAAAGGAGTAATAGGAATATTAACCGGAGGTGGTGATGTTCCAGGGTTAAATCCCGCCATACGTGCAGTTACCGTTAGAGCACATATAGAAGGATACGAAGTTATTGGAATTCGACGTGGTTGGGCAGGACTTATTGAATTGGTAAGAGATAAAAATTATGACAATAGTGATAATTACATGCTTCTTACCGATGAGGTTGTTAATAGAGCGGGTAGAACTGGAGGTACTTTTCTTCATTCTTCCCGTACACGACCAAGTCATGTTACTAAAAAAAGCATTCCGGAACATTTAAAAGATATTTATAAGGATGATGTTAATGATCTCACACCTGAAGTACTTAAAAATCTTGACTTTCTTGGTATTGATTATTTAATACCTATTGGTGGAGACGATACGCTCAGTTATGGAGTAAGATTGTTTAAAGAAGGGTTTAAGGTTGTTGCTATCCCCAAAACAATGGACAATGACGTTCCGGGTACAGATTATTGTATTGGATTTAGCACATGCGTTACACGAACGATTAGCATGACCAATACACTAAGAACATCCGCTGGTTCTCATGAACGTTTTCTCGTAATGGAAGTGTTTGGCAGATATGCAGGTTTTACTGCCGTTTTACCTACTCTTGCCGGAGCTGCACATCGTTGTGTGATTCCCGAATATAAATTCAATGTAGATAAGCTCACCGAATTAATGGTAGAAGACAGAAAGAAAAACCCCAGTAAATACTCTATCGTTATAATATCGGAAGGTGCCACTTTTGAAGGCTCTGATATGATGTTTTCCA
Source organism: Marinifilum sp. (assembly GCA_020718065.1). Taxonomy (GTDB): domain Bacteria; phylum Bacteroidota; class Bacteroidia; order Bacteroidales; family CG2-30-32-10; genus CG2-30-32-10. Next base: position 2,447 of record DYDE01000097.1, read on the forward strand.
ATATGGAAAAAGATGCATATGGACATGCCAAACTTGGTGGTATTGGCGATGCTGTTTCTGCAAAACTAAAAGAATTATCCCCTAAGTACAACAATGGACAAAAAATAGAAACGATAAATCAAAATCTTGGATATTTGGTTAGGGGAGGTGATCCCGATGCTATTGATTCTATTGTTCCAATGGTTTATGGTAATCTTGCACTTGATCTTATTCTTAAAGGAATTCACGGAAGACTGGTAATCTTAAAAAATGGCAGGTATGACAATATGCCAATAGATATCATTACCAGTACAAAAAAATTGGTCGATGTTAAGACCTTTTACGATACAGAACGCTTGCATCCATATTACCATGCATTTGATGGAAAACCCTTGTTTATTTTAACTTAGTTTAGATCGTCGCTTTGCTTGTTTTTTATTTAAATCGTAAATCTGAAATCAAAAATCGTAAATAACAATATTTACTTTTCCATTTTTCTTTTATTAAATGCATCCCACCCTTGTGCGGTTAATGGTACCGAAGTTCCTGAACGGGTTATCAGGTTGATTCCTTCTTTTTCATCTGTGATATGTCCAATAACACTTATGTCCGGATTGTTTTTTACTTTTTCGAAATCCTCCTGTTTTATGGTAAAAAGCAATTCATAATCTTCTCCTCCACTCAATGCACAAACAGTCGGATCTATCTGAAATTCCTGTGCCATTAATATTGTTGAAGGATCCATAGGGATTTTCTCTTCGTACAAACTACAACCCTTTTTCGAAGCTGTACAAATATGGAATATTTCAGATGCCAATCCATCAGAAATATCAATCATAGATGTTGGTTTAACTTTAATTGCTTTTAAAATATCAACCACATCTGTTCTGGCTTCTGGTTTTAATTGTCGTTGTAAAATATAATCATTGCCACTAAGGTCTGGTTGCATATTGGGGTTAACATTGAAAACAGCTTTTTCTCTTTCTAATAATAACAAACCCATATAAGCTCCACCAAGATCACCACTAACACACAATAAATCATATTCATTAGTGGTATTGCGATAAGTAATTTCTTTATTTTCAGCTTCACCAATAACGGTTATTGAAATTATCATTCCCGATTTACTTGAAGTGGTATCACCACCAACCAGGTCAACTTTATATTTTTCACAGGCAAGCGAAATACCTGAATAAAACTCTTCAATAGCTTCTACAGAAAATCTATTTGAAACAGCTAATCCTATCAGCATTTGTTTGGGTTTGCCATTCATTGCTGCTATATCAGAAAAATTTGATATTGCAGCTTTATAACCTAAATGCTTCAGGGGTGTATAAATTAAATCGAAATGTACACCTTCTATAAGCATATCTTTAGAAACCAATGTTGATATATTGTCTGCATATTTTATAACAGCAGCGTCATCACCAATTCCTCTGACAGATGAAGAATTTACTAATTCTACCTTGTTGGTTAAGCGATGGATTAATCCAAATTCCCCGATATCCTGAAGTTCAGTAAGCTTTTCTTTATTTTCTGACATTCTTTTATTTTGTATTTGAAATGTTTTGTTCACTCATTATTTCTGTCTGAATCTGTATTGATTCTTTGTGTACCAGTTGAAGTAATTTTAATAAGAAATCGGTATTAATTCCCAATTTTTTTGCTTGTTCAATACGGCTGTTAAGTATGTTTTTCCATCTATCCAATTGCAAGATGGTAATATTGTGTTGTTTTTTATATTTGCCGATCTTTTTCACCACATCCATTCTTTTGGAAAGAATGTTAATTAATTCTGCATCAATAAGATCAATTTCAGCACGAAAATGATCTATGTTTAATATGAAATTTTTGTCTTCACAAGTCAAAGTTCTGTAAATCAGTTGGTCTAATAACAGTTGAAGTTCTTTTGGAGTTATTTGCTGTTTTGCATCTGTAAGTGCTTTTACTGGATTGATGTGAGATTCAATAATTAAACCATCCATAGCCAAATCCAATGCTTTTTGAGCAACTGGTAACAATAATTTTTTATTACCTGCAATATGACTCGGATCACAAATTACTGGCAAATTTGGACAAATACTTTTTAGTTCAATGGGTATTTCCCATAAAGGATCGTTACGATATGCGCTTTTACTATAAGTGTTAAAACCCCTGTGTATTGCAATTATTTTCTTTATTCCAGACAGATTGATTCGTTCAATTACTCCAAGCCATAGTTGAATATCTGGTGTAACAGGGTTTTTTATCATAACAGGAATATCAACTCCTTTAAGTGCTTCTGCCAATTCCTGAATAGAAAATGGATTAACAGAAGTACGGGCACCTATCCATAAAATATCAATCCCGTTTTTTAAACAGGCTTCAACATGATGGGGCTTCGCAACTTCCACTGTTGTTAATAAGCCTGTTTCTTTTTTTATATTGTTTAGCCAATGCAAACCAATTTCACCTACACCTTCAAACATATTCGCTCGAGAACGTGGTTTCCATATCCCTGCTCTAAAAATACGTACATTGGTAAACTGTTTCAATTGTCTGGCCGTACTCATCAATTGCTCTTCGCTTTCTGCACTACAAGGACCACTTATTATAAGTGGTTCTGGTGTTTCTTTTAACCAGCTTTTTAATGGTATTATGTTTAGGGTGTTTATCATTAAGCGGACAAAGGTAATACTGATTTATTAAAAAACGATATTAATTAAAATAAAAAAATCGGACTAAGATTTTAATGCTATCAGTTTATTTTAAACGAATTAGAATCTTTCTTTTTATCTTAGAAGTTTTATTTTTCTCAGATTTTCTGAATCCTTGATTAATTCCTGCAATCTTTTTTCTTGGGTATTTATGAGTTTTGCACTCATTACCCAATACATTGCTGTTTTTTTATAATAGTCTGCCTGTTTACCGAAGAATAACCAGGCTGTTTTGTTTTCTTTAAACTTATTTTCAAAGTCATTGTTAAATGCAACTGGTTTGTTTTCAAAAGAATATACTCCTATCCTTTCTTCTTTTCTTAAATTAAATGCTTTCAAACCGGATGGCATCATCAACCCCCTATTAATAAGACTTTCTGCGGTTTTAATGTTTTTAAGACTCCAATTACTTTTTGCTCTTCTGGGTGTAAAGCGATTTGCATAGCTATCTTTATCAATTGATTTTCTTATTCCATCAATCCAACCATAAGAAATGGCTACTTCTACAGATTCTTCCCAGTTTATACTTTCTTTTTGAGTAGCTTTTTTATAATAACCTATCCATTGTTCTGGAATCTTATCAAAATTTTCAGAAAACCAAACGCTAAGTTCTGCTTGAGTTTTAAAAAACAATACTTCCATTTATTCCTATAGTTTTATTAGATTATTATTTCCGTTTTATAATGTTTAAATTCAGGAGTACCAATAAACATTTGTTAAATAAGAGGGCTTCTAAAAATTAGATTTTTTGAGACGGACAAAATTTTAAAACCGGAGTTTACAGTAGTAAATGCGATGTGCTGAGCTTGTCGAAGTAAGGATATTAAAATTGAAGTCCAACGAAGAAAAAGCAATTTTTAGAAGTCCCTATAAGAAACAATATCATCAGAAGGTTATAACTTTATCTGCCCAAGTAACCATATTTACACAATCTATCATTGTCGAAAGCGGGCAGTTGTCAGAACCGTTGAGTTGTCTTGATTTTAAACAGGTTCCACAAGCTAATATTTCTCCTCCAATAGAAATAAATGCTTTAAGTTGCTCGTCCACATTGTATTTTTCATGTATCAGTCCTTCACATTCTACAGCTTCTCCCATTAAAAAAACTTTTACTTCATTTCCCTGCTTTTTTGCAGTTACTGCAAATCTGAAAGCATTCCATGCTTTTTCAAATTCTTTTGTTTCAATAATAATTCCGATTTTCATTTTATAAAATAATTAAAAAAGGTTTATCTAAAATTTTGGACTTCTGACTTTCAACTTCTGGCTTTTTTCACTCATAAAGTGATGGGTACTTTTCTGGTTTATATTCATGCATCATTGCATAAACAGCATCAAAAACATCTTCTGCATTTGGATTAGAAAAATAATCACCATCGGTACTGTATGCTGCACGATGACCTTTTGCTGTCAGAGTTTTAGGATCTAAATCAAGATAGCGAAATCCTTTTTGTTCTTCTATTACTTGTTGCATCATATAGGCAGTAGCACCACCAGGTACATCTTCATCAAAAAACAATATTTTGTTTGTTTTTTTTAGCGACTCAACAATAATGTGTTTAATATCAAACGGAAGTAATGACTGAGCATCAATTAGTTCAACAGAAACGTTATATTCCTTTAATTGTTTAACTGCATCCATGGCAATTCTCACACAGGATCCATAAGTTAATAGCGTAACATCTGTTCCTTCTGTCAATATTTCAGGAATGCCAACAGGGACTCTATATTCACCAATATTTGAAGGTAGCTTTTCTTTTAAACGATAACCATTTAAAGGTTCAATAATTAAAGCGGGATCATCTGCCTGTAATGAAGTATTATAAAAGCCGGCTGCTTGTGTCATATTTCTTGGAACGAGAACGTTTACCCCACGAATAGAGTTAATCACCATACTGAGAGGAGAACCAGAATGCCATATTCCTTCTAATCGATGCCCTCTGGTACTAATTATAAGCGGTGCTTTTTGTCCACCAGCAGTTCTGTATCTGAGAGTTGACAGATCGTCGCTTAATACATACAACGAATACAGTAAATAATCAAAATATTGAATTTCAGCAATAGGCCGAAGTCCTCTTAATGCCATACCAATTCCTTGTCCTATTATTGTTGCCTCTCTAATTCCGGTATCTGATATACGCAATTCACCATATTTTGCCTGAAGACCTTCTAAGGTTTGATTTACACCTCCAATTCCACCTACATCTTCTCCAAAAATAAGTAACAATGGATTGTTCTTGAAATTATAATCATGATTTGCCAGTAATACTTCTCTACCTGTTACAACCGGAGAGTCTTCTTTATAGGTAGGCTTTATCTCTGTTACTGCAGTAGATGTAAGAGCAGAATTGCTATACAAACATGAACCATATCGTTTATTATCATCTTTTAATTCTTCATCCAGCCACGACATTAAATGCTTTTTTAATGTTTTATCAGGACTACAGGTATTGCAAAATAATCTAAGTATTGCTTTTGCAGAAGAGATGACATCTTTTCTAATCGGTTCTCCGGTCTTTTTTAATTCTTCTGTAAGCTGGTTTATTTTCCCTGTTTTCTTACAATCACATGTTCTGGAAGTTATAAGATTTACAAACTCATCTCTTTTCTTTTTGATTGGATTTTGAAAATGATTCCATCCTTTTTTGCGTGCTTCTTTAACCTTTTCTATAGACTCTGTTTCAATAGTGAGAACTTCCTCTTCACTTGCAATTCCGGAAGCAATAATCCATTCTTTCATTTTGGAAATGCAGTCTATTTCCTTTTCTCTTTCGAGTTGTTCTTTGGTTTTATACCTTTCGTGCGAACCAGAAGTAGAATGTCCTTGTGGTTGCGTTACTTCTGAAATATGAAACAAAACAGGTATGTGTTCTTTGCGGCAAAGTGCAATTCCTTCTTCATACATTTTACACAAAGCAGGATAATCCCAACCTTTGCAACGGTAAATTTTAAATCCATTACTACTTCCTTCTTTTTCAAATCCTTTAAGTATTTCTGAAATGTTTTCTTTTGTTGTTTGATATTTTCTTGGAACAGAAATACCCCATCCATCATCCCATACTGATAAAGCCATTGGAACCTGAAGTACTGCAGCTGCATTGATGGTTTCAAAGAAAACTCCTTCTGAAGTGCTGGCATCTCCTATTGTTCCAAAAGCAACTTCATTACCGTTTATGGAGAAATTATTTAACTCTTTCAGTTCTTTGTTGTTTCTATACATTTTTGATGCCAATGCCAATCCTAACAATCGTGGCATTTGACCTGCTGTCGGAGAGATATCGGCAGAAGAATTTTTCTGTGCCATCAGGTTCTTCCAGTTGCCTGATTCATCAAGACTACGTGTGGCGAAATGGTTGTTCATCATTCTTCCACCATTCGAGGGGTTAACTGTTAAATCAGTATCTCCATATAATTGTGCAAAAAACTCTTCCAATGAAGACATACCAGCAGCCATCATAAAAGTTTGGTCGCGGTAATACCCCGAACGCCAGTCGCCTGGTTTAAAAACTTTTGCCATTGCTAATTGCGGAACTTCTTTTCCATCTCCGAAAATGCCAAATTTGGCTTTTCCTGTTAATACTTCTTTTCTGCCTAACAGACTTGCCTGCCTGCTTTCGCATGCAATTCTATAATCCGACAATACTTCCTGTTTGTTATATATGTTTTTTTCTGACATGATTAATTCTATTTTTATAATAAATGTTCTTACAAAGTTACTCAAAGTTAAAACACAATTTACACAAAGTATTGATTAATAATTTTCTTTTGCTTTGTAAAACTTTGAAACTTTATACGCTCAGGAATTAACTTATTTTCCTAAAATCTCAAATTGTCTGATTAATGTTTCTCCGTATTGATCAACAAGCGTCAGTGTGTGAATTCCTTTGGAAGGACTTAATTCCATCTGATGAAATTCTGTGGTCATTCCCAGATATTCTCCATCTATATGCCAGTAAATGGTTGTTTGGGGACGACGATGTGCCACCTGAAATACTGTTTTCCCTATCGTTCCATCAATTTCTACTGGCACATAAATTTTTGCATTGCTTTTTGGATAAATCAATTCCATAGAATTAACAGTGGAATTGCCTGAAATACAATCAGAACGAAACGGAGGTAAAACTTTATATTCAGGATTTTTGCTTTTATAATACCATTCCTGTGCAGGAGGCAACACAAACCAGGGAACATGAATCATATTTGAAATATCTTCACAATCACTTGTTACTCTCCATTTGCCTGTATTGTCAAGATGTACTATTTGGTGGAACGGACAAGGGATTGTTTTTAGTCCGCTGTTTTGCACCCAAACTGAATCTACCACATCGCAAACATCAGAAGCTCTGTAACCACTGTATCTGCATACAGGAACCAAACTCATATCATCAAACGGTTTTGGAAACCACGAAACATTTTTTAACAACTTAAACACATCAAACATAATTGGTGCTGCTGTTGTTGTTCCGGTTAATCCCGGTCTGCCTTCTCCATCTGCATTTCCAACCCAAACAGCTACTACGTTTTCTGAAGTTACACCAATTGCCCAACCATCTCTATATCCATAACTGGTACCGGTTTTCCAGGCTATTTTTTGTGAAGATGAAAATTCTCTCCATTCTACTTCTTCTTCTGGTCGTGAAACTTCAACCATTGCTTCAAAAGTTAGCCAAATTGAAGCTGCACTCAGGTATGAATTTTCATCAAATACACCTGAAAGTGGATTTATTTTATTGGTTTTTATGGTCTTATCAAATATATAGTTGGGTGGATGAAAATCAGATTTTAAATATTTGTCGTTAAATAAAGAATAATGATTTAGTGTTCGCGCCATGCTTGCATATATTCCAGCCAAATCCCATAACGATCCTTCTGCCCCTCCCAAAATAATAGAAAGGCCATAGTGGTCAGCCGGCTTATCCAAGGTGGTCATACCTAACTTCTTTAAAACATAATTAAATCTTTCTATGCCAAATTTCTGTAGCATTCTAACTGCAGGTATATTTAAAGATCTCGACAACGCCCTCTTTGCAGGAACTGCACCATCGTATTTCTGATAGTAATTCTGGGGAGTATATCCTGCGATCTGTGTTGGAATATCAGGAACCAATGTGTTTGGAAGAATTTCTCCGTACGATAACATAGAGGCATACAAAAACGGCTTTAAAATACTTCCTGTACTTCTTCTCGAATTTATAATATCAACATCGCTGTTAAATTCCGGATGTCCTTCATTTTCTGTATTCCCAATATACGACAATACATTTCCACTTTCCACATCCAATACCAATACGGCAATATTATTAATATCATTGGTCTTTAGAACAGTATGGTGGTATTCTGTAATGCGGGAAACTTGTTCCTGAAGAAAAGAATTTATTGTTGTTCTGATTATCTTTCCCTTATATCCTTCTTTTGAAGCCCTGTCTAAAAGATGCGGAGCCAATTGTGGAAGAGGTATTGGTCTTCCTGGCAAAGGTTCTTGTTTAGATAAGGAACAGGTCATAGAATCGATAACTCCTTCCCTATTTAGTTTATCCAACAATCTGTTTCTTTTTTTCAGCAAATTATCATGATTCTTTCCCGGATAGATCAGAGAAGGACTGTTTGGCAATACTGCAAGTGTTACAGATTCTGCCCAGGACAATTGATCTACTGACCTTCCAAAGTAACGCCAAGAGGCAGCATCAATACCAACAACATTTCCTCCAAAAGGTGCATTAGAAGCATACATAGCAAGAATTTCCTTTTTGCTATAGGTTAATTCCATTCTTGTTGCAAGTATTACTTCTATGATCTTTTCAAAGAAACTGCGGCTTTTATTTTTGCGGGCTAGCCGTATCACTTGCATACTTATGGTACTACCTCCGCTCACTACCTTTTTTGAACGTATATTCTGGACAATAGCACGACAAAATGCAAGAGGATCAAAACCTAAATGATAATAAAACCTGCTGTCTTCGAATTGAATAAGTGACTTTGCATATTTTTCAGGTACTTTATTGTTATTCGGAAAACGCCATTGACCATCTCCGGCAATTTTAGCTCCCAACAATTTACCGCTTTCATCTTCAATAACTGTACTGGTAGGTGTTTTGAATAAAGGACGTGGCAATGAAAACCAAAAGAGCAGAAAAAACAAAACCCCAATACTTATCAGTATCAGTTTTATCCTTTTACGACGGTTATCAATTAATGCTGATAATTTATTCTTAATACTTTCTTTTAATTTTTTATTCCTTATCATTTACCAGATAATAAAGATCTTTGCTGTAAATCGTTTTTTATTCAGCAAAAATACAGTAAAATATTGCAAAAATGAGCTTAGTTCTATTTTTAACAGCATTTTTTTATTTGCTAATAAACATACACTTTTAGTTTTTTTTTAGCCACATTGATACATAGGATTTCCTAATGTCGGAAGAGGCATAGCGAATATGTTTCACATATTTACATAGATTTTCTACAGCTTCTAAGTTAAAAATTTATCGGGATATATTCACCACAGATTTACACAGATAAATCTGTGATAATTTGCGAAATCTGTGGCAAACTAAAAACAACAAATTGCAAGCATATCCCGAACTCAGGGTATGAAAATAGCAGCTCCTATAAATCTTTGAAGCTTGTATGACAAAATTACATATACCTAATTGTCTCAAATTAATACAATTAGCTGTTATTGACTGCCAAAATGAATACATGTTGTAATTGGTTCAGATCTTGTTTATATGCTTTTATGAAAAACACATATACACTTTTGAATTTGACTGCCACGAATGACAGTCAATTACTGGATGCCTACTCTTCAACAGTTACTGCTGTTGTAAAACATGTTGCTCAGGCAGTGGTGCACATCAAGGTATTAAAAAACATAAAAGATCCCCAGAATAAAGTTAGCCTTCAACCGGCATTTGGGTCGGGCTTTGTTATTTCGTCCGATGGATATATTGTTACCAACAACCATGTTATAGAAGAAACACAATCTATGCTGGTCATTTTTACGGATGGCAAAGAGTACAATGCCCAATTGATCGGGGCAGACCCTTCTACGGACATTGCGGTGATCAAGGTTTACGATGGAGAATTAAAACCCCTTCAATTTGCCAATTCGGGCATTCTGGAACCCGGACAAATTGCCATTGCAATAGGAAACCCCATGGGATTACAGCATACGGTTACAACAGGAGTGGTAAGTGCCACTGGTAGAACATTAAGGGCAAATAATGGCAGATTGATCGACGATATTATTCAAACCGATGCTGCTTTAAATCCCGGCAACAGTGGAGGACCGCTCTTAAACTCCGAGGGAAAAGTTATTGGCGTGAACACAGCAGTTATTTCGGCAGCCCAGGGTTTGTGCTTTGCTGTTTCGTCAAACCTTGCTGCTTATGTTGTCGGTCAGCTCATCTTCAATGGAAAAGTGAAAAGGGCTCAACTAGGAGTGGCTGCACATTCAATAAACCTTAGCCAACGGATGATAGGTGCAAATCAGCTAAAAACAAAAACAGGTGTTTATGTTTACGAAATTGCAAAAATAAAAGAGATTCAAAACAATGAGATCAAAGAAGGTGATATTATTGTTGAGTTTAACGACAAACCAATTGCTACCGTGGACAATCTTCACAAATACCTGAACGAGGAAGCCATTGGTAAAAAAGCTTCGCTTAGCATTCTTAGAGAAGGCAGAAAACATATTATTAACGTTATTCCGGGTGAATTAAAATAAAGCTTGGTAAACAAGCAGCTGTTTTTTTAACCAAATTATGATTTACTTTGATAACCGAATTATAGATACTGACACAGTTCAGTGAACACTCCCGGAATAGAAAACCTTATCCCTAAAAAACAAAATAGATCCACACAAAAACAGCTCGTTTTCATGTAAAACAAGCATGTTTTTCATGTTTTCAAGTTTGAATCTCATGTTTTCAAGCATGTTTTTCATGTTTTCAAGCATGTTTTTCATGTTTTCAAGCTTGAATCTCATGTTTTAAAGCTTTATTTTCATGTTTTTAAGCCTTTTTCTCATGTTATTAAGCTTTTTTTTCATGTTTTCAAGCTTGAATTTTATGTTTTTAAGCTTTTTTCTCATGTTTTAAAGCTTTATTCTCATGTTTTTAAGCCTTTTTCTCATGTTTTTAAGCTTTTTTTCATGTTTTTTAAGCTTTATTCTCATGTTTTTATGCCAGAAAGAGCAGCATATAATTAAAAACCAGTTATTTGTGTATTTGTAAAGAGAAGTTTCAGCAGGATGTTGTATGATTTTGAGTACGTGAAAGAACATTTTATTTTCATAACCCACAAAAAGCTCCCTGCGAAAAATTAATGTATTGGCCAAAAATGCGCTTTGTACTTTATGCAACAGTTGTTGGTTTGCAAGGTCGGTTTTTGGTTTACTTAGAGGAAGGGAGGTTTCAAAATCAGTATTTCTACTGAGTTTATATGAATTTAATTTCACTTTTTTTACTTTTAGGTTGGAATTGTAAAATATTAATACAAACTTTGAATGTTATTAAGCAGTAAATTATTTGTGTGGAATAAGTCTATAAAACAAAAAAATAGCATAAAATATAAATTTATATGATTGATATACACCCTAAAAGTAATATAGCAAACAAAGTCAGGAATACTAAACTTCCAAAGACGAGACCTCTAATGCCTTTATTTGAAGTGATAAGTAATTCAATTCATGCAATTAATGAAGCAAAAAAAAATAATTTATTAAAGCCCCAGGGAGAGATAATAATTCAACTAATTAGAAATGGAGATGAAACAACATTAAAAAAATTACCAGAAATAGACAATTATCCTATAAATTCGATTTTAGTTATAGACAATGGAATTGGACTTAATGATGAAAATTTAACATTTTTTACAGAAACAGATACTGATCATAAATTAGATATAGGAGGAAGAGGTGTTGGACGATTTGTTTGTTTGAAAGCTTTTAATAAATTAGTACTGAAAAGCTATTATACAAACAATGGTTCAATGCATTATAGAGAATTTGAATTTAAAAATACCAAAGAAGGTTTTCATGAATATAAAGAAATAGATGATTCTAAAAAAAACCATACAGGTACTGAGGTCCTTTTGTCAGGTTTCAAAGATGAATATCAGAAAAAAGCTCCAAAAGATATATTTGAAATTGCAAGAGCTATCATAACTCACTTTCAGCTATATTTTATTCAAAAAATGGCTCCTTATATAGTTTTAAAGAATCAAAATAATATTGAAGTCAATCTTACTAAACTCTTTGATAGTGAATTTGAAAAAGATATAAAACAAAAATCATATACTATAGGAGAGCATAACTTTTCATTATTTCTAACAAAAGCATCAAATTCTATGAGTCATAAATTGCATTTCTGTGCACATAATAGGAGTGTCAAGGAAGAAGGTATGTATAATAGATTAGTTGATTTGGGTAAGTATTCTATAAAAACAGAAAATGAAAGTTATTATTATCAAGCATTTATTGTAGGGGATATTCTTGATCAATTTGTGGACATTGAACGAGTTGGATTTAATTTTCCTGATGAAGAAGATAGTGAAGATGATACACAGGAAATAACTTTATCTAAAATCCGAAATGGTGCAATTGAAATTATTGAAGAATTATTATCAGAATATTTAGATAAAGTGAGAAAAGACAAGGTTGCAAAATATAAACCCATAATCAATGAGGAATTTCCGCAATATATGAGTACTTTTCATTATAAACCTGAGGAAATAAAGAAATTACCGCCAAACTTAACAAAAGCAAAATTAGATATTGAATTATATAAAATTGAATCAAATTGGAAAAATGAGGTCAAGGAAGAGAGTCAAAAAATATTAGAAGAGAAAAAGGATATTACTAATTTAGAAGAATATAAAATAAGATATGATAAATTTCTAACAGAATTTAATGAGATAGGAAAAGCTGATTTAGCTCGATATATTGTTCATCGAAAAGCTGTTATTGAATTATTGGATGATTTGATTGGAAAAAGTTCAGATGATAAATTTACAAATGAAGATATAATTCATAGTGTTTTTTTTCCAATAAGAACAAGCTCTGATGAAGTGCCACATAATAAACAGAATTTGTGGCTTTTAGATGAAAAATTAACATACCATTCATTTCTATCATCTGATAAAAGTTATGATAATATAAAAGATATTAGCCTTACCACAGACTCAAGGCCTGATTTATTAATATTTCATGATGCAATAGCATTTACAGAGGAAGATTATCCTCCCTATAATTCTTTTACAATTGTTGAATTTAAAAAGCCACAAAGAGATGATTTTATTGATAATGATCCCAAGAAAAATCCTCTTGATCAAGTTGAAAGATATATTGATGATTTATTAAATGGAGAAGTTACAAATCGTAAAGGAAGAAAAATAAAAATTGATAAAGAAACTCCATTTTATGTTTATATCATTTGCGATATTACTGTTTCATTTGAAAAAATTCTAAAAAAAAGAGAGTTTTGCAAAACACCTGATGGACAAGGTTATTATATTTTTAAAAATAAATATTATTCTGCCTATATTGAAGTGTTACCTTTTGAGAAAGTATTAAAGGATGCAAGAAGGCGAAATCGAATTTTATTTGATAAACTAGGTCTAAGTACAAGCAATGACCTAACACTATTTTAGCATATTATGCAAATTGTTTAATTGTAAATTTTTCATAAATCTTAATTTTACAATAAATTTAATCATTTCAAATATTAAATATTGATTATAAAATTAATCAATAAAAAATAAGTTCAATAGAGAGTATATATTATTATATGCTTATCTCATACCTTACCTAAATAATATTATCTTTGTAGAAACGATAATAAAATGAATCTACTTAATTTT
>DYDE01000098.1 GCA_020718065.1 Marinifilum sp.
GACAAAGCTTTTTATAAAAATGATGCTAAAGCAAAAAGATTGCACAATTCTTTTTTCAGTTGACTAAAGCCAACTGAAACACTTATAGTTTCTGACATTTTGTCAGATTTTTCTTCTTGTTTAAATTAATTTTTATCAATTATTTGCCAAAAATATATAAATTGTCCATTGGTTTATTCTTTGATGAATTTTTGATTTTAAATAAAAAAATATGAACTTTAATAATTATACCATAAAAGCGCAGGAAGCAATTTATAAAGCACAGGATATTGCAACTGCACATCAACACCAGGCTATAGAACCTGCTCATATCCTAAAAGGGATGCTCACGGTAGATGACAATGTTACTCCTTTTTTACTGAAGAAACTGAATGTTAAATTACCAGTACTTAGTAAGGCGCTCGATAGAATTATAGATTCTTTTCCCAAGATAGTGGGAGGGAAGCTTTATTTGTCAAATAATGCTACTTATGTTTTACAAAGAGCAGAATCTTTTCTAAAGGAATATAAAGACGATTATATTTCAATAGAACATATACTATTGGGTCTTATTTCTACCAACGATACGGTTGCGCAACTATTAAAAGATGCCGGAGTAAACGAAAAAGACCTCCGACTGGCTATTAAAGATATCAGAAAAGGAGCTACTGTAAAAGCACAAACTGCAGAAGAAACTTATAATGCATTAAACAAGTATGCCCGCAATCTTAATGATTTTGCTCAATCGGGTAAACTCGACCCAGTTATTGGCAGAGACGACGAAATAAGAAGAATATTGCAGATATTATCGCGAAGAACAAAGAACAATCCTATAATTGTTGGAGAAGCTGGTGTTGGAAAGACTGCTATAGCAGAAGGTATTGCACAACGTATCATCAATGGCGATGTTCCTGAAGACCTGAAAACAAAACAAATCTTTTCTTTGGATATGGGAGCTTTAATTGCAGGTGCAAAATACAAAGGAGAATTTGAAGAGCGTTTAAAAAGCGTTATTAAAGAAGTGGTGAATTCCGATGGTGAGATTATTTTATTTATAGATGAAATACATACTCTGATTGGTGCAGGATCGGGAGAAGGAGCAATGGATGCTGCCAATATTCTGAAACCTGCATTAGCACGAGGAGAACTTCGTGCAATTGGAGCAACTACAACAAAAGAATATCAAAAATATTTTGAAAAGGACAAAGCACTCGAACGTCGTTTTCAAATGGTGCTGATCGATGAACCCAGTCAGACCGAAGCCATATCAATTTTAAGAGGATTAAAAGAAAGGTATGAAACTTACCACAAAGTACGTATCAAAGATGATGCGATCATTGCTGCAGTAAACCTTTCTTATCGTTACATTTCAGACCGTTTTCTTCCCGATAAGGCCATTGACCTTATTGATGAAGCAGCTGCAAAACTAAGGCTTGAAATCAATTCAGTACCTGAAGAACTCGATGAAATTGAACGCCGTATTAGACAACTAGAAATTGAACGCGAAGCCATCAAACGCGAAAATGATAAAGCCAAACTTAAAGAGTTGAGCGAAACAATTGCCAACCTTTCGGAAGAAAGAAATACAATGAAAGCCAAATGGCAACACGAAAAAGATATTGTAGAAAACATTCAGAAAGAAAAGCAGAACATAGAAGAATATAAACTGGAAGCAGAACAGGCAGAGCGTGCAGGCGATTATGGCAGGGTGGCAGAATTGCGTTATGGCAAAACAAAAGAAGCAGAAAACAATCTTGTTCTATTAAAGGAGAAGCTAAATGATTCTCAGAAAGATTCTCCTATGATTAAAGAAGAGGTCTCTGCTGAAGATGTGGCAGAAATTGTTTCACGTTGGACTGGTATTCCGGTGAGCAAAATGATGCAAAGCGAGAAAGAAAAATTATTACACCTCGAAGAGGAGCTCCATAAACGTGTCATCGGACAAGAAGATGCCATTGAAGCAATTTCTGACGCTATCAGAAGGAGTAGAACAGGATTGCAAGATGCAAAACGACCAATAGGTTCTTTTATCTTTTTGGGAACTACCGGTGTTGGAAAAACAGAATTGGCAAAAGCTTTGGCGGAGTTTTTATTTAATAACGAAAATGCATTGGTACGCATCGATATGTCGGAATATCAGGAACGTCATACAGTTTCCCGACTCATAGGAGCTCCTCCGGGATATGTTGGTTATGATGAAAGCGGCCAGTTAACAGAATTGGTACGTCGCAAACCTTATTCAGTAGTTCTTTTAGATGAAATTGAAAAAGCACACCCTGATGTATTTAATATATTATTGCAGGTATTGGACGATGGAAGACTCACGGATAACAAAGGACGAATTGCCGACTTTAAAAACACCATTGTAATAATGACATCAAATATCGGCTCAGCCCTTATACAAGAAAGACTTGAAAAACTAAATGACAAAAATAGAGAAGAACTGCTTTTAAAAACCCGAATGGATGTTTATGACGAATTGAAACAAACGATTAGTCCCGAATTTCTTAATAGAATTGACGAAATCATTGTATTTAATCCGCTTACGCTAGATGAAATAAAACAAATTGCAGAACTTCAGTTTAAGAATGTTCAGAAAATGCTAGCGGTTAATAATATTCAGATAAGCATAACCAGTGATGCCATCGATTGGCTTGCCGAACTGGGTTACGATCCACAACTTGGTGCACGTCCTCTAAAACGAGTAATCCAACGCAAAATATTAAACGAACTTTCTAAACTCATCTTACAGGGAACTGTTGCAAAAGATTCGGAAATTATAATTGAGTTAAAAGGTTCAGAATTTGTTTTTACCAATAAAGTGCCTAAAGAGAACTAAAGTCCTTAGAGTGAGTCAAAGTTTTTTGTGTTTTAGGGTGATTTTCTTTTTGTTAATTAATTAAAATTAAACTTGTAAATTTGTTTTAATTATATCAAAATGTAACACATTTAAAAATTTTAAGGTATGAAAAAACTATTCTTTTTATGTATTGTGTTAATTGGAATTTTTTCTAATGCGCATTCCCAAAAGATTTATTCAACAGATGCAGATTACAAAGCTGATATTAAGGTTTTTGTGGTAGATGCTGATTATAAAGCCGATTTGCTTGTTTACAAAGTTGATGCAGACTATAAAGCAGATGGTAACGAAGGTAAATGGTTTTTTACGGATGCCGATTATAAGGCTGATAAGAAAATCTACTTTGTAGATGCCGATTATAAAGCAAATTTATTGATCTATTTTGTTGATTCGGATTATAAAGCAAAATGGAACAAGGTATCGAAAAAACATCTTTTATATTAAATAGTGCCTAGAGTGGACTAAAGTACTTAAAGTGTGCTAAAGTTATTTTATAAAATAAATAAATGAAAGTATTGAAAGATCGATTTCAAAAAGGAAAGATTGAAATAATCTTTGGAACAGTTATGTTATTAGCTGGGATTATTATCACCATTTTTTTATATGACAGCCAAAGAATTCAAAGTGGGAGCATGTACACTTTAATGTTTGCACCTACCATTGCAGGAGTATTTTTTATAATTATGGGGATATTCAAAAAATAAAAAAAATGGAAGACGATAATACTTTTTATAAAAAGATTGCCAAAAAGAGCGATTTGGATATTATGTTTATTATCGAAAATCCCGATGATTATGATAAAGAGTATTATTATGCTGCTGTTAAAATAGGATTACAGCGCAGAATAATTTTGAAATCAGATTTTGATGAAGCTTTTTTAAAGGAGTTTAATGAAAACATCAACGAAATTGTAGCCAAAGAAAACGCTAAACCCAAAAAACCATTTAATTTCTTTTTGAACGGTCTGTATTTTATAGTATTAGGCTTGGTGTTTTTTATTTTAAGTTTAGCAATGAATGACAGATATCCCAAATTTTATATTGAAATAAAAGTATTGGCTTTTATTACTATTCCAATTGGTTTGGTTTTAATTATAATAGGGATAATAAAAATAATAAAAAACACGTTAAGCAAGCAAAACAATAATAAATAATTAATTAAACAAACTAAAGCTGTTTATTTGGGTAAACTTCCAAATAGTTTCTTAACACCTTTGTGAAACTTGTGAAATCCGCTTACAGGTTCAGTAAACATCATGATACACTGATGGTGAACAACGTTGATATTGTTTTTTTCTGCTAATTCAATTGCAGTCTTGGTATCTGATTTTTGTTGAATCCACAGGTTTTTAATGCCATATTCCACCGCTTCTTTAACGATTTCATCGGTATGTTTCCAAGCAGTTAAAATAACGGCAGATTCTACTTTGTTAGGAATAGATTTTAAATTGGGATAACAAACATCTCCGCCCAGGGTTTTGTCGGTATTGGGATTAATAGGTATTACCTTTAGCCCTTTTTGTTTCATTGTTTCATATACCACATCGCCAAAATGATTTTTTTTGCGCGAAACGCCAATAACAGCAATGGGACTAGATTTAAAAAACGTGTTGATTGTTTCTGCTTTTACCATATGAAGTTTAAATTTTAATATTAATTAAAAATACAAAATTACTTATTGTAAAATAATAACGAAATTCAAATAAGTAATTTGTAAATATAATAAAATTCTTGTAGGTTTGTCAGTCAAAATATGCATTTAACTTAAAAATGTTTTAATGTTTTTTAAAACTATTGTTTCTCTTATTCTTATTACTATAAGTTTTTTGGCGTATTCACAACCCCCAAACAAGCAAGCATTTGCAGTAAAGACAAATACTGCACCTAAAATTGATGGTTTGCTGAATGATACGGTTTGGAACAAAACCATACCTGTAAGCGATTTTGTGCAATCATCACCTATTAACGATAAAGCACCTTCTTTCAAAACAGAAGTTAGAATTTTATATGATAATAGTGCTATTTATGTGGGAGCATTTATGTCTGACCCCCATCCGGATAGCATTTATAAAGAAATGGGAAACAGAGATGATGATCTGAATGCTGATGCTTTTTATATAGGATTTGATACATATAACAACCAACAGGATGCTTATATATTTGGGGTTACTGCATCTGGCGTTCAATCTGAAATAAGAGAAATGGATGAGACATACAACGCTGTTTGGCAAAGTGAAGTTAAAATTCTTGATAATGGATGGTGTGTAGAGATGAAAATCCCTTATTCTGCATTACGTTTTCCAATGATAGAACAACAAATATGGGGAATGCAGCTTTATAGAAATCTCAGAAGATACAGAGAAGACGACGAATGGTCTTTACATAAAAAAGGATCGTCCAGTGAGTTGATATATTGGGGTAAACTAAATGGCATTAGTAGTATTAAAGCTCCTTTGCGATTATCTCTTACACCTTATGTTTCTTTTGGTGTTGATCATTATCCATATAACAATGAAGGTGAAAGTAACTTTTCTACTTTATTTACTGGTGGTATGGATTTAAAATATGGTTTAAATGAAAGTTTTACCCTTGATATGTCTCTTTTACCTGATTTTAGTCAGGTGCAATCAGATAATCAGGTAAAAAATTTAAGTGCTTTTGAAACTGTTTTTTCTGAACAACGTCCTTTTTTTCTGGAAGCTGTTGATTTGTTTTCTAAAGGTGATTTGTTCTATTCCAGACGTATAGGAAGAACACCTATATTGTTTTATTCTATTGAAGATTCGCTTAAAGATGGAGAAGTTATTAAAAAAAACCCATCTCAGGCAAAACTATTAAACGCAACTAAACTTTCGGGTCGTAATAAACACGGTCTAGCATTGGGCTTTTTTAATGCAATTACCGACAATACATATGCAACTATTGAAGATTCATTAAAAAGTAAAAGAAAGATTCTAACAGACCCAATGACAAATTATAATATAGTTGTGCTTAATCAGGCATTAAAAAATAACTCATCAATTTATCTGATAAATACAAATGTAATACGCGATAATAAAGATTTTAATAATGCCAATGTAACTGCATCTGGTTTTTCATTTTATGAAAAAACAAAAACATACAATATATCTGCTTCTGGTGCAATCAGTCAGATTTATGACAAAATTGACAGCTTATCAAAGAAAGACAATACTTCAACAGGATTTAAATATTCGTTTAGTGGTGGTAAGGTTGCTGGTAAGTTTCAATTAAGGGCTTTCAGAAATGTAATGAGCAATGAATATAGTGCTAACGATATAGGGATTACCCGATTTAATAATTATATTTCAAATGGCGCAAATGTTTCTTATAATATTTATGAACCATTTGGGATAGTAAGAAATCTTTATAACAGTTTTTATTATGAAAGGATTACTAATTATAAAACAGGGAAACTTACTGATAATTATTTAAATTATAGTGTAAATACTACATTTAAGAATTATCTTTCAGCATGGTTTAACTGTTACAGAACTTTTTATGAAACACACGAATACTATGAACCTGCTCGTTCTGGATTAGAAGATCGTTATTTTATTTTAGGAAAAAATCTTGGTTGTAATGCTGGTTTTTCTTCCGATTATAGAAAAAAAGTATCGCTGGATATGAATTTTAATTATAAAAACATTAGTAGTGAAAAATCAGACGAATATTATATAGACGCAACACCAATATTCCGTTTTACCAGTAAATTTACACTATATTATACAATTAGTTATTCAAAAATATTTAATAATTTAGGGTATGTGGATTATCTTGACACAAGCAAAACAATAATTTATGGCAATAGAGATGTACAGACGATTGTAAATACTTTATATACAAAATACATGTTTAAAAATGATCTTTTTCTCAGTTTAAGAGTGAGAGATTATTGGTCGAAAGGGGAATATGATAATTATTATACACTATTAGAAAATGGTCGTCTTGAACCCAATAGAACGTATCTTACTACAAATGATTTCAATTTTAATGCATTTAACATTGACCTTGTTTTTGGTTGGCAGTTTGCACCTGGAAGTGCTGTTAATATTGTATGGAAAAATTCTATTATTGAGGAGGAATCAGTTATTATTAATGATTTTTTTGAAAACTTTAATAACACCATTGCATCTCCTCAACAAAACAGCATTTCTGTAAAATTAATTTATTATTTGGACTATCAATCTGTCAAACGGAAGAGTTAATATTATCTAAGTAGAACAAACAAAATGATTATTGCAAAAAATATACATAAAACATACGGCAACTTAAAAGTCTTAAAAGGAATTGATATTGAAATTAAGAAAGGTGAAATTGTATCAATTGTAGGTGCATCTGGTGCTGGAAAAACGACACTTTTGCATATACTTGGCACTTTAGATAGAGCAGATAACGGAATCATAGAAATAAACAAAACATTTATTCAGGATTTGAATGATAAAAAACTATCAGAGTTCAGAAATAAACAAATAGGTTTTGTTTTTCAGTTTCATCATTTGCTTCCTGAATTCACAGCATTGGAAAACGTTTGTATTCCGGCATATATTGCAAAAATTTCAAAAAAAGAAGCAGAATTAAAAGCAAAAGAAATACTTGCTTTATTAAACTTATCGGATAGAATTAACCACAAACCTTCTGAACTTTCCGGAGGAGAACAACAAAGAGTGGCTGTTGCAAGAGCACTTATAAATAATCCTTCTATTGTATTTGCTGATGAACCATCTGGTAATCTTGATTCGCAATCTGCTAATGAATTACATGAGCTTTTCTTTTCATTAAGAAACAAATTAACACAAACATTTGTTATTGTAACACATAACAATGAGTTTGCAAACATGGCTGATCGTAAACTTACAATGAAGGATGGACAAATTAATGGTTAAATAAAAGCGTTTATTTGCACAAGAATAATAAAATTAAATTTTATTTAATTTTATATACTTTTGTTTAACGATAATTAAATTTTTTAAGAAATGAAAACAATTGATTTCCACAAACAGCTTTTTGCTGTTTTTTTCTTTTTGTTATTTGTATTTGTTAATGGACAAAACAAAAAATATGACTTATCAGAAAAAAATGTTGAAAACAGATTAAAAACAGACCTTGGTGTTTTGGCTTCAGACTCATTAATGGGTAGGGAAGCCGGAACAAAAGGCGAAGCATTGGCATATGACTATATTGTTAAACAGTTTAAAGATATCGGTTTATTATCTATTTTCCCAGATAATTCTTATCTTCAAAGTTTTGCTATTAAAGGAAATGCAATTTATGAAGAAAAACTAACATCCCTAAAACTAAACAATAAAAGTTATTTAACCGAAGCACGATTTTTTCCATTAAAATATTCAGCCAATGGCAAAGTAAATGGCGAATTGGTTAAAGTTGGGTATGGAATTAATGCTCCAGAACTGAATTATAATGATTACAAAAATTTAAACAATATCAAAGGAAAAATATTTGTTATTGAATATTCCATACCGGAAGGCTATGATAAAGATTCAAAATATTTTAAATACATTGATATCAAGCATCGAATAGATACTGCAATTGCAAAAGGAGCAACAGGTATTGTCTTTGTTAATTCAGATAATAAGTGTGAAAACCCCAACAAAAAACTACCTAGCTATTTGGAGCCTTCTTCTATTCCAGTGATATTTGGTGATAGTATTGTTAACAAAACTATTAAGGATACCAAAGTAATTAAAGCAGAAATTTCTGTTAATATCACTCAAAAGGAAAGTATTGCTCATAATATTGTCGGATTTATAGATAATAAAGCACCTTATACAGTTGTTATTGGAGCACATTACGATCATTTGGGAATGGGTGGAGAGAATTCCAGATATAAAGGAAAACCGATGGTACATAATGGGGCTGATGACAATGGAAGTGGAACAGTTGGTGTTATTGAATTAGCCAGACATCTTATTAATTCTACCAATAAAAACAACAATTACCTATTTATAGCATTTACCGGTGAAGAAAAAGGACTTCTTGGTTCTTCTTATTTTGTTAAAAGCGATGCTTATGATTTGAATAAAATCAATTATATGCTAAATCTTGATATGATTGGTAGGCTCGACTCACTTAATAATATGACAATAATAGGAACAGGTTCTTCTCCTGTTTGGGATTCAATTATAAAACATACAAATAATGGGTTGCTTTCAATTAAAACAAGTCCTTCTGGTGTTGGAGGTTCAGATCACACTTCTTTTTATTTAAAAAACATACCAGTATTGTTTTTCTTCACAGGAATTCACAAAGATTATCACACTCCATCTGATGATATAGAAAAAATTAATTTTAAAGGAGAATATACCATTTTGCAATATGTTGAAAATCTCATCACCAACCTTAATGATGATGGAAAACTTAAATACGTTAAAGTTAAAGAAAAAGAGTCTGATAAACCACCAAAGATGACGGTTACACTTGGTGTAATGCCAGATTTTGCTTATAATGGTAAAGGATTTAGAATTGATGGTGCAACTGAAGGTAAACCAGGAGCTAATGCTGGCTTAAAAGCTGGTGACGTTATTATAAAATTAGGAGAATATCAGATTGACGAAATACAATCATATATGAAGGCGCTGGGAAACTATAAAAAAGGTGATAAAACAACGCTTATTTATATGAGAGGCGAAGAAACTTTAAATGCAGAAGTGCAATTTTAAATATTAATTGACTTAAAATGGATCAAGATACTATTGGGGTTATAGGGAGTGGTAGTTGGGCTACAGCAATTGTTAAAATTCTTACAAACAACAGCAATAATATTAATTGGTGGATTAGAGAACCCGAAATAATTGAGAATATTTTGAATTTTAAACACAATTCTCTTTATTTAAGCTCTGTTGAATTTGATGTTGGCAAATTATCAATTAGTAATGATATAGTTGAGGTTATTAAAAAATCTGATATTATAGTTTTTTGTGTACCAGCTCCTTTTTTGAGTGATGCACTTGTTAATTGTTCCAGTGAGTTTCTTAAAAATAAAATAATTGTTTCTGCAATTAAAGGTATTGTGCCAAATTACAATGTTACTATTGCCGATTATTTTAATCAACAATTTAAAGTTCCATATGAAAATATTGTAATTGCCAGTGGTCCTTCTCATGCCGAAGAAGTAGCTGCAGAAAAACTTACTTATCTTACCTTTGCATCTCAAAACAATGAAATTGCAACAAATGTTGCATTAAAATTTGCTTGTCGTTATATTAAAACATCCACTTCAGATGATATTTTTGGAACAGAATATGCACCAGTTCTTAAAAACATAATTGCAATTGCATGTGGAATATGTCATGGATTAGGTTATGGCGACAACTTTCAAGCGGTTCTCGTTTCAAATGCAATACAGGAAATTAAACGATTTGTTGATGCTGTTCACCCGATTGACCGTGATATTAACAGTTCTGTTTATCTTGGCGATTTATTGGTAACTGCGTATTCTCATTTTAGTAGGAACAGATTGTTTGGTACAATGATTGGTAATGGTTATTCTGTTAAAGCAGCTCAATTAGAAATGAAAATGATCGCCGAAGGATATTATGCAGTAAAATGTATTAAGGAAATCAATAAATCGTATAAAGTATATATGCCAATTACTGATGCTGTTTATAATATTGTTTATGAAAACATCACTCCTGTTATTGAAATGAGAATTCTTGCAGATCAATTGACCTAATCTGTTTCTTTATTTTGACGTTTTTTTATTAAAAGTATATGAATAGTTACCAAAAGTGCAATTATTATAAAAATCACTTTTACAATAATAGCTGGATTGGTTAAATAAAATATTGATAACAGTATACTAAACCAAAGAAACAATATTGTAATTATTTTAATTTTGGTTTTAATTCCTTTCCCCTCTTTATAATCATTGATATAAGAAAATAACCATTTGTTTTTTATTAACTTTTTATAGAATTTGTCAGAACCCTTTGCATAACAATAAGCTGTTAAAAGTAAAAAAGGTGTTGTTGGTAATAGGGGTAGAAAAATCCCAATTATTCCGAGTGCCAATGAAATAGAGCCGCAAAATAATAGGATTATACGAAGGGGTTTGTTTTTCATTAAAGTTAAATAAAAAATGTATCTGTAAATGGGATAAAAATATAAATTATATTTATTTTACAACAATAAATAATATACTTCCTTATATAAACAATTCATAGAAAATGAAATGGATTTTATAAAATAATTTTTTTTTCACATCCCTTTTTTAAAGGATGGCATATTTATAATTTATTGGTAATTTTGTCAAAAATTAATTGTTTCACTAAACATTAAATATAAATAATATGAAAAAACAAATTTTAATTTTATCAGTTTTATTAGCATTTGGCGTGTTGTTTTCTAAAAACACAAATGCACAAGGAATGGAAGTAGGAAAAAACAACTTTGGAGTTGGAATAGGTGCAGGTCACAATTGGTATGGTACTTTAGGTGGTTTTTCACCTGCATTGAGAGTAAATTTTGACCATGGTTTCTTTAATGCAGGTCCTGGTGTTATTACCATTGGAGCTTCTGCTGGTTTTACCCGTCATACTTATGATTATGGTTATGGTTTTTATGGTACAGGTTATAAAGCAACCTGGACAAATATTGTTATTGCTTCACGTGGTGCTTGGCATTATAATTTTGGCAAAATTGGCAATGAAAAATTCAATGCTTATGCCGGAATTGGTTTAGGTGTTAGAATTGAAGCATATAGCGATAATTATTCAGGAGCATATAGCATTGATAATGATTATGGTGGTGTAAGTGGTCATTTTGCAAGTTTTGTTGGAGGATCTTATCAGGTTTCTGATAGTTTTGGATTATTTGCAGAAGTAGGGTATGATATCACTACTGTTCTAGTTGGCGCAAATTTCAGATTTTAAAAGGTAGATTAATAATTAATTAATGAAAGAGGTAAACATAATTGTTTGCCTCTTTTTTTGTTTTTAAAATATAATTTAGAACACTTCTCAATAAGATAATAATTATTTGTAATTTTGTATTTTAAAAGGATTTATATTCATGGAAATCAAAAAAGTTGAATTATTGGTAGAAGGAATGAATTGTACCAATTGTGCATTGGGTATCAAAAAACAACTCGAAAAGGAGGGTTTCGATGATGTTGATGTTAATTTTTCAACGAATGAAGTTAGTTTTGCCGAAGTTTCAAAAGAAAGAATTAATCTGGCAAAGGATAAAATATCAAGCATGGGTTATCAGGTGATCGATAATCGGGAAAGTGATGAAGTAAAAAAGAAAGGTTTATCTTCTATAGAAAAAAAGTTTTACTTCAGTATCATTTTTACAATACCTCTTTTGGTTGCAATGTTTCTTCCTTTTCCTATTCTTCATAATGCTATATTTCAACTTTGTTTAACCATACCTGTTTTTATTTTAGGTTTGATTCATTTTGGTAAAAGCGCCTATCATTCTATAAAATCCGGTGTTCCCAATATGGATGTGCTAATAATATTAGGAGCAACTGCCGCTTTTATTTATAGTTTAATAGGCACCATCAATAACTTAGGTCATAATTATCTTTTTTATGAAACTACTGCAAGTATCATTTCTTTGATTTTGCTTGGTAATATGCTCGAACATATTGCTGTTAAAAAAACCACTTCTGCCATTGATGAATTGGTTAAGATGCAAAAAGTTCTGGCTAAAAAAATAATTATTGACAATGCATCAGAAACTATACAGGAAGTAGAATCTGTTAAAATCAGAAAAGATGATTTATTATTAATTAACTCAGGTGACAAGATTCCGGTTGATGGGGAAATATATTGGGGAAATGGTAGTATAGATGAATCGATGATAACTGGTGAGAGTATTCCAATTGATAAAAACATATCAGATGCGCTGATAGGTGGAACAATATTGCTTTCAGGAAATTTAAAAATGAAGGTTACTGCTGTCGGAAAGCAAACAGTATTGTCTCAGATTATAGAATTGGTTAAAAATGCTCAACAAGATAAGCCAACACTTCAGAGTCTTGCAGATAAAATTAGTGCTGTTTTTGTACCTGTTGTAGTATTGATCTCTATTTTAACTTTTATTTTGTCATATTTTGTTTTCAATGTTGAATTTCAATCTTCACTGATGCAAAGTATAGCTGTTTTGGTTATAGCCTGTCCATGTGCATTGGGTTTGGCAATTCCAACAGCAGTGATAGTAGGGGTTGGTAGGGTTGCCAAAAATGGAATACTTATTAAGGGAGGAAGCACGCTTCAAAAGTTCTCTTCTGTTAAAAAAATTATATTTGATAAAACAGGAACACTGACTACAGGAAAGTTTAAAATTAATCAAATTATATGTTTAGGTAAAACCGAAGAAGAAATTAAATTAATTGTTCTGAGTCTCGAAAATTTTTCTTCTCATCCTATTGCAAAATCACTTGTAATAGAATTGAATAAATATCAAGCTTTTGAAATTATAAATGTTACCGAAACAAAAGGATTGGGAATTTCTGCCAATGATACATCTGGTAAAAAGCTTCAAATAGGTTCTTATGAAATAGCCAAAGAATATACAACTGATAACACCCATTCAATTTATCTTTTGGAAGATAATAAATTAATTGCTCTAATTGATATTGAAGATGAAGTTAAATCGGATGCTATTGCCTGTATAAAATATTTTAACAATAAAGGCATAGAAACGATATTGCTCAGTGGTGATAAAAAAGAAAAATGTGAGCTATTTGCAAATAAGATAGGTATTAAAAAGGTTTATTCAGAGCAATCGCCGGAAGATAAACTGCGAATAATAGATGAATTAGCAAAAGAAGGAGACGTTGCCATGGTTGGTGATGGCATAAATGATGCTCCTGCATTGGCAAAAGCAACAGTAGGCGTTTCTTTAAGTAATGCAACCCAGGTTGCTATTAAATCTGCACAAGTTGTATTGATGAATGGCAATCTTTCTTTGTTACCAAAAACTTATGCTATCAGCAGAAATACAATTAAAATCATCAAGCAAAACCTTTTCTGGGCTTTCTTTTATAATGTAATAGCAATTCCTTTTGCTGCGGTTGGATTGTTAAGTCCGATGATAGCTGCTGCTTCTATGGCAATGTCAGATATTGTTGTTGTATTTAACTCGCTGAGGTTAAAACATAAGAGTTTAGATTAAAATGTCTAAAGTGTGCTAAAGTTTGGAAGTGCCTAAAGTTATAAAACATTAAATTGTCATTTTAACTAGACTTTATGAACTCTAAGTACTTTAGTGCATTTTAGTTCACTTCTCCCTACTTCCAGTTTGAAATTTTTTGACGGATCAATTGTGTGAATTGTTCAAATTGACTATCAGTAAAGCTTTTTCTTGGAAAGATATTAAATTTGGCTTCATTGGAATACAATAAGACCATTTTATCTGTGATTAATGCACTTTGAAAAAACTCCCATTTAATTACTTTTGATGAATTTTCTCCTTGAAATGAAATGCCTTCATCAGAAAATATATAAGGGAAAAGGTTTTTGTTTTCAGGCATTTTTTTAAAATATCGTTTTCCTATGGTAAATAATCTAAAATAATAAACTACCAACAGCGCAAGTCCATATCCCATAAAGAACCAACAGACCCAATTTAACTCTCCATTAAAAGGATCGAAAAAATAAACAATAATTCCAATACCAATCAAAGCTAATGCCATAAAAAGGTTTCTTCTGCTTTTTAAAGGAAGCTTTTTGTTGAAATGCAGCATATATGCTTTTTGCAGATCATCTGCGGTGTAAGTAATTTGTATTTTGATAGGATTCATACGGGCAATTTATTGGGATTTTATTAAATAATTTGTCAGAAGTCGGAAGTCAGAAGACAATGCCAGAAGTCCGAAGATTTGGCAATAGTTTAAGTTTTTATTTTGATTCATTTTATTTTAGCTTTAAATGCTGCCATCATATTCATTAGATTGAAAGCAAATTCATATTGTTTTAAGAACTCTTCTTCAGAAATATATTCTCTACGTTTGGCCTTATGTAAACAGGTGACAACTTCGGCCAGAGAGCGAATTGAATATCCCATAAACTTTTTAAATTCAAGATCAGATTGACCAATTGAACCTTCAGAAATATTTAATGCAATAGAATCAACGGCCCTTCTTATTTGTGAAGAAAGATTATATATTTCTTCTTTTGGAAAATTATACGCTAACTTATTTATATTCTTCCCCAATTCCATTGCTTTTTGCCAAATAATAAGTTTTTCAAATTTAAATTCCATCATCATTAAATATTTTATACTTCCATCTTCTGACTTCCGTCTTCCGACTTCTGTCTTCCGACTTCTGTCTTCTTAAAACTTCTTAATTTTCATACCGGCTTCTGGCTCTGTGCTGTCTTTGCCATAACGGATAACATTGTTCAGGCGATAAACATTTGCAAATGGATAGATTGAATGGTTGATCCTGAACTCAATATAATATTCGCCTTGTTTATTGAGTATGTTTAACTCAAAGTATTCGTGTACCGAACGCCAGGGGTCTATAAAATAATCATCCATTAATGTTTTGATGTGCTTCTTTTCCAGATGCTCAAATTTGATAGTGCCTGCCAAAATGTGTTTTACAAATTCCTCTTCGTTAAATTTATTGGCAAGCTCATCTTCTAGTTTGGCATTGGTAGCTTTCTCGGTCATTTCGTTATATTTGACCTTTGCTTTATCAGATAATTCGTTAAACTCTTTTTTGGCACTGTCTGACAATTCGCCAGCTTTCTTTTTCAACCAATCTAGTTCTTCCATTTTTTTGTATTTAAAATTGATAGGGTAAAGTTATAAAAAAAACTGTTGGGATAAATGTTTTTTATTTATTTACCGAAATGGGAACACAAATTATCTTTATGTTTTTACCGCAGAGAATGCAAAAGGATTTCGCAGAGAACCGCTGAGTTTAATTAAAGGGCAATTCTAAAAATTCAAAAAAATAGTTTCCCGCAGATTTCTCAAA
>DYDE01000099.1 GCA_020718065.1 Marinifilum sp.
CGAAAATATTTGTCTTGAGATCGAAAATATTCACATCGAGATAAGAAATATTGGTATCGAGACCCATAAAATCATTTCATTATCGCTTTTACGACACACAACAAGGCTTTATTTTGTATCGACATCGGTTATATTCACCAAACCTTCCAAATATTCACCAAACCTCTCAAATATTCACTTCGAGATACAAAATATTTACCTCGAGATCGAAAATATTTGCTTAGAGATAAGAAATATTTGTATCGAGACTCATAAAATCATTTCATTATCGCTTTTACGACATACAACAAGGGTTTATTTTGTATCGACATCGGTTTATTTTCTATTGAGATCGGTTTATTTTGTATCGACATCGGTTATATTCACCAAACCTTCCAAATATTCACCAAACTTCTCAAATATTCACTTCGAGATGCAAAATATTTGCTTAGAGATCAAAAATATTTACCCCAAGTACCAAAATATCCATTCCACTATGACAAATATTCACATCACTATGCCATTATGTCATACCCGCATGCATAATATTCACTTCGAGATGCAATATATTTGCATCGACATCCAATATATTAAGCCAGGCTATAGAAATATTCATTTTTTGACCTCTTTTCAGAGCTACCCCTATGCTATATTTCCCAATAAAAAGCAGTTTTATATGTTTGCCTATCAAAAACAAAACATTATTAAGCATTCACAAGAATAATTAACGCTTAATTAGCGTCTTTGCATCTTTGCGAGAAATAATAGAAGACAAATAACAGTCCCTAAAAAAGATTAGCTTTTATTATTTTAATTTTAGTTTAAAAACAATACACTCAAGATTTATAAAATTATTTGCCTATACCAAATACTAACAAAAAAATTATTCTGTCCCAACTAATTGTCTAATAATTTTATTGTAATTTTGCCAGGTTTAAATCTGAAAAATTTTTAATTGATATTTCTAAATTGATTGATTATGAATCAAAACAAAAATGAAGATCGCTTGTTCGCAGAATTTCCAAAAGTTACAACTGTGCAATGGGAAGAAAAGATTATGCAAGACCTAAAAGGTGGCGATTATGAAAAAAAACTCATCTGGAAGACCATTGATGGTTTAAAATTAAAACCTTATTACAGACAAGAAGACTTAAATAATTTAGAACATTTAAAGTCATTACCTGGTAATTTCCCATTTATTAGAGGAACCAAAACCAATGGAAATAATTGGGACATAAGACAAGATATAGATCTTAAAAATGTAGAAGAAGCAAACAAACTAGCTTTGGATGCTATAAAAAGAGGAGCTAATGCAATTGGATTTAATGTCCAGTATATTGAAACACCAGACGACGTTCGACAAATCCTTAAAGATATTGACACCAATACGATAGGATTACATTTTTATGGATCTTCAGATCCCTCCGCTTTCTTAGACTTATTGATTCAGGAATTGCAAAATCAAAACATTGAACTTGCAAAATTTAAAGGCTCTGTTAATTATGACCCCTTAAGCTTTTGTTTATTACATGGCAATTTTCACGAATCCAAAGAATTCGATTTTGATGAATGTGCCAAAATACTGAAAACGATCAGTTCAATTTTGCCAAATTTCAAAGAAATCACAATTAATGGACATTATTATCACAATGCAGGAGCATCTATTGTTCAGGAACTTGCCTATAGTCTTGCTTCTGCAAACGAGTATCTTGCTGAACTTACCAACAGAAATTTGAATATTGACAACATTGCGTCCCGAATGACCTTTACCTTTGCAATAGGTTCTAATTACTTTTTGGAAATTGCAAAATTGCGTGCAGCAAGATTATTATGGGCTAAAATTGTTGAACAATATAAACCTGCTAATCCAGATATAGCATCTATGAATATTCATGCTGTTACTTCTTTATGGAACAAAACGATTTACGATCCTTATGTAAACATTCTCCGCACAACTACCGAAACAATGGCTGCCGCTATCGGTGGTGCAAATTCAATAACAGTACTCCCCTTTGATATTACGTATAAAAAAGCAGATGAATTTTCAAACCGAATAGCAAGAAACCAACAAATAATTATAAAGGAGGAATCATATTTTAGCAAAGTAGCAGACATTGCTGGTGGTTCTTATTATATAGAAAACCTTACCGATGCTATTGCTGATGCTACCTGGAAATTATTCCAATCTATTGAAGAAAAAGGAGGAATGATTGAACAGATAAAAAATGGTTCGATTTACGAAGAATTAGAAAAAACCTGCATACAAAGAGATATGGATATTGCTATGCGCAAAACAGTAATGCTTGGTACAAATCAGCATCCGAATCAGAAAGAAACAATGCTTGAAAAAATTCAGCCACACAAAGATATTAAAGATTTAACTACTAAATTAAAAACATATAGAGGTGCTTCAGCTTTTGAAGCTTTACGCTTAGCAACTGAAGATCATATTTTGAAAGGAAATAAAAAACCTGTTGTATTTCTTTTAACTATTGGTAATCTCACTATGCGAAAAGCTAGAGCTATGTTTTCAAATAATTTCTTTGGTTGTGCTGGATACCAGATTATTGACTCCAATGGATTTAATACAGTTGAAGAAGGTGTAGAAGAGGCTTTTAAATCCAATACCGACATAGTAATTCTTTGTAGTTCTGATGATGAATATGCTGAAATTGCACCAAAAGCTTGCAAACAAATAAAAGACAAAAACAACAAAGTCAAAGTAATTGTTGCAGGTTATCCCACAGCTATTATTGACCAGTTAAAAAACGCAGGCATTGACGATTTTATTCATATGCGTACAAATGTACTTGAAACGCTTCAGAAATTCAATCATATTTTAGGAATTTAATTATTACAAATCAAAATTTATAATATGCGTCCAGATTTTAAAAATATTCAATATAATTCTAAACAAAATAATTATTCTGAAACTACAAAAAAAACAGAGAATATAAAGGAATGGATTCCATCTGAACAAATTCCTGTTAAACCAGTTTATAACGAATCAGATCTTTTAGAAATGGAGCATCTGAATTATGCTGCCGGTATTGCACCTTTTCTCAGAGGACCTTATTCCACCATGTATGTTCTTCAACCTTGGACTATAAGGCAATATGCTGGGTTTTCTACAGCAGAAGAATCAAACGCTTTTTATAGAAGAAATCTTGCTGCAGGACAAATGGGATTATCAGTTGCTTTCGATCTTGCAACACATCGTGGTTACGATTCTGACCACGAAAGAGTTGTTGGTGATGTTGGTAAAGCTGGGGTTGCTATTGATTCAATTTTGGATATGAAAGTTCTTTTCGACCAGATTCCTTTAGATAAAATGTCTGTTTCAATGACAATGAATGGAGCTGTTTTACCGGTTCTGGCATTTTACATTGTTGCTGCAGAAGAACAGGGTGTGTCAATGGAAAAATTGAGTGGTACCATTCAAAATGATATTTTAAAAGAGTTTATGGTGCGTAATACATATATTTATCCACCTACTCCTTCAATGAAAATTATTGCTGACATTTTTGAGTTTACATCCAAAAACATGCCCAAATTCAATTCTATCAGCATTAGTGGTTATCACATACAGGAAGCAGGTGCTACAGCAGATATTGAACTTGCATATACTTTGGCTGATGGGCTGGAATATCTCAGAACTGGAGTTAAAGCAGGCATGGACATAGATTCTTTTGCTCCAAGATTATCTTTTTTCTGGGGTGCTGGTTTAAATCATTTTATGGAAATTGCAAAAATGCGTGCAGCAAGAATGTTGTGGGCAAAAATTGTAAAACAATTCAATCCTAAAAATCCTAAATCGCTTGCTCTGAGAACACATACACAAACTTCTGGCTGGAGTTTAACAGAACAAGATCCTTTTAATAATATTACTCGCACATGTATTGAAGCAATGGCTGCTGCTTTAGGTCATACTCAATCTCTACATACCAATGCACTTGATGAAGCAATAGCATTACCTACCGATTTTTCTGCTCGTATTGCAAGAAACACTCAAATATTCATTCAGGAAGAAACAAATATATGTAAAGCCATTGATCCTTGGGCAGGTTCTTATTATGTAGAAGCATTAACACATGAATTAGCTCATAAAGCCTGGATGTTAATTCAGGAAATTGAAGAATTAGGGGGTATGGCAAAAGCTATTGAAACTGGTATTCCTAAAATGAGAATAGAAGAAGCATCAGCTCGTAAACAGGCTAAAATAGATTCCGGAAAGGACATTATTGTTGGGATTAATAAATTTGTTTTAGATAAAGAAGACCCAATTGAAACTTTAGAAGTAGATAATACTGCTGTTCGTGAATCTCAAATAGCTCGTTTGAAAAAATTAAGAACAGAACGCAATAACGAAGAAGTAATAAAGGTACTGGAACAAATAACTAAAGCTTGCCAGACAGGAAAAGGAAATTTATTAGCTTTAGCAATTGATGCAGCCAGAAAAAGAGCATCTCTTGGTGAAATTTCAAATGCTTGTGAATTGGTTTTTGGCAGATACAAGGCTACTATTCGTTCAATTTCAGGTGTATATAAAATGGAAATAGATAATGATAATAATTTCAAAAAAGCAAGAGACCTTGCTGATGATTTTGCAAAGATAGAAGGTCGTCGCCCTCGAATAATGATTGCAAAAATGGGACAAGATGGACATGATAGAGGCGCAAAAGTTGTAGCTACAGCATATGCTGATATGGGTTTTGATGTTGACATGGGACCTTTATTTCAAACTCCTGCTGAAGCAGCTAAACAAGCTGTCGAAAATGATGTTCATATTGTTGGTGTGTCTAGTTTAGCTGCCGGTCATAAAACCCTTGTCCCTCAAATTATCGAAGAACTTAAGAAATTAGGACGTGAAGATATTATGATAATTGTTGGTGGTGTTATTCCTCCGCAGGACTATCAATTTCTTTATGATGCTGGTGTTGTTGGCATCTTTGGTCCTGGAACCGTTATTGCGGATGCTGGTATTAAAATGCTTAATATACTTATAGATTCAAGAAAGTAATCTGTTTATAGAAGTCCTATCTATTTACTTTTCAAAGTGTAAAATAA
The DNA here is from genome assembly GCA_020718065.1 of Marinifilum sp. GTDB lineage: Bacteria > Bacteroidota > Bacteroidia > Bacteroidales > CG2-30-32-10 > CG2-30-32-10. The sequence goes on from DYDE01000099.1 coordinate 5,047, forward strand.
TATTTACTATTTCAGGACGATTACCAAGTCTTACTGGTGGTCCCCAGCTTCCTACACCTGATGAAACATAAAAATTTGTGTTTTCTATCTTTTTATATCCCCAGCTTATTTCATATATGAGCTTGGTAATATAATTAAAAGGGAAAATCTGTCCATGATGTGTATGTCCTGATAATTGCAAATCAATACCATTGCTGTATGCATCCAGCAAATGAAAAGGCTGGTGATCCATTAGTATTGAAGGGTAAGCTTGATTTATATCTTTGATGATTTCTTTAATCGTTTTTCTATTAACACCAGAATACCTTGATTTTTCTTTATCTTCTCTACCTATTACATAGAAAGCATTATCTATCAATATCGCAGTATCCCTCAGCATTCTTATGTTATGAGCTGACAGATATTTAACAGCTTTTTCTGCGCCACCAATGTATTCATGATTTCCTGTTACTGCAAAAGTTCCATATTTGGAATTAAGATTTTTTAAAGATTCTCCAATATTTTGCCTTATAACTGCATTTACATCTTCATCAATGACATCTCCAACCAAAAGAACAATATCAGGATTTAGTGAATTTATCTTGTTTACTATTTTTTCAAACTTGCCATTACATATTATTGTTCCTAAATGAATATCCGAAACTGCAACTATGTTTAATTGTTTTAATCCGTTTGCTCTTTTGGGAATATTGATATTTATTGTTTTAATTCTGGGATTGGAAGCATTTATGTAACCAGCAATCATTAGCAAAGTAACAAGAGCTACAACACCATAAAAAAGATATTGTTTAAACATAACATAATTGGTTACAATAGATTTGGGATAGAATGGCAGAAAGTGATTAATCAATCTAACAAAATCAAATAAAACTGCAATTAAGAAAAAATAGAACATTGCTGCCAACCAAAAGGAACCTATCCACATAAATACATCAGCCATTACTGAGGGATACAATCTTTCCAGAAATCTTGCTAATATATATGATAATGCAAGAAATACGAAAAGAACTTTATAACTTGTTTTTATAGTTCCTGCGTTGGCAAAGGATTGAAGCCCTCTGTTAAATATATATAAATTAACCAAAGTATATACAAGCAGAACAACTGTAAGAAATATAATTATTTGATATGTTTTCATCAGATTTGATTAAAGTTTATAAAAAAGTATGCCCTTGTAATCACCAATTTTTGTATGAAGAAATTTTTGCATACTATTTAATGCCAAATATTTCCTATCAGAAATTACTATATATTTAGCACCTCTTTCTATATAATTGTTTATTGTAGTTTCTTTAATATCTTCGATATAATATAAAGTCCAACCACTATGCTTCATAAAATATAAAGAAGCATTGGTTGTTATATCCCCAATTGAAATTACAATATCTTTTTCTAAAATGCCAATACTAGGTAAATAACTTGTAATGGTATAGAAATTATTGTTTGCTGATTGAAATTTTCCATTTTCAGGATTATATCTCCGATGCATATTTAATTTTGCATAATTTAAAGAAAGTATTGTAAGGATAACCAAAGCCATTGTGATGTAAATCTTCGAAAAGAATATTGGAAAACGAAGTTGAAGGGTTTTCAAAGAATTAATAAATAAGAATATAATAACTGGAATTAAAATCAAAAAGTAATAATCATGCGATTTAAATTGTTCAAAAAACAATAAAACGTATGATATTCCACCTAACAATAATAATAGTGTTAGTGAAACTAGAAATTTATTTGTTTTTTTAATAAAAACCAAAGACAACAAAATTAAACCAGCAAGTACATGAAAAAAAGAAAAATAATAATATTCTCCAAACCAATAATGAGAGGCATGGTCCCAGGTGTCTCTTATGGTATAACTACTGGTTTTCCATATAGGGACACTTGTTATCGTAAAATAATCTCCTTTATTAATTGCATTGTAATTTATCATCCAGAAATTCCATAATAGAACCAATATTAAAGAAATGCAAAACGAAATGATTAACGAAGTCAATTTTCGATTATTGTTTAATTCTTCAGTAAACAGACTTTTATTTAATTTACTTAATATCACAATACATATAATGGCAATTGGATTCATTAAAAAAGTAATTTTTAATAAAGAGCTAATAGTAAAAAAGAAAAAACTCCAATAAATATGCTTGTACTTTTTTTTATAAATAAATGAGAAAAAATAATACCAGGCTATTAGTGTAAAACCAAGAGCTGGAGCATCAGGCAAAAAATTGTTTGTATAATAAATTAAAACTGTAGATGAAAAAAAAAGAAATGTTAAAGTATATGAAAGAAAATAGTTTTCAAACAATATTTGTATCATTCTATAAAGAGAATAAAATCCGGCAAAAACAATTATAATACTTGTTAATCGTAATATTATTTCAAAATTTCCAAAAATAAAAGAAAGAGAAGCGGCTATATAATACAAAATCGGAAATTCACTAGCCGAATATCCCAGTCCTGATTGCATATTTAATATTTGGGGATGAAAAAATCGCATTCCATTGATAATATAGCATTGAACAAAAGAAAGACTGTCTGTTTGTCTCCAATAATGCAAACCTTGCGGACGAAAAAATAATATTTTATGATATTCCATAAAATAGCATACCAATAGAAATAATACAGTAAAAAGTAAAAACTGGATTATGTTTTTTGAATAAAATATATTAAGCAGTTTTTTCATTTAGAGCTATAAAAAGATGAAGTTCTTTAAAATAAAATTCAAAGGAAAGTATTATTTTACAAATGTCCAAAATCAATTTGTTTAAAAAGATTTAATTGTTGGGTTTTTGAAAAAAATGTACTTTAGAGCAATATTGTTAAACCAGACTTAAACCTAATTTAATGAAAAATAAGAAATTTATACTTTTTGTATTATCAATAACATTTGTTTATACTGCAAATGCTCAAAACAATTATTCAGAAAGCGGACAGGCATCCTATTATGGTGATGAGTTTAATGGAAGAAAAACAGCGAATGGTGAAACATACAATATGAATGACCTGACAGCAGCACATAAAACTTTGCCTTTTGGAACCAAAGTAAAGGTTACAAACTTAAAAAACAACAAAACTGTTATTGTTCGTATTAATGATCGTGGCCCTTTTAAAGCAGGCAGAATTATAGATCTTTCTAAAGCTGCAGCACAAAAAATTGATTTAATAAAATATGGGGTGGTCGATGTTAAAATTGAAACTGATTTAGGTAATAATGAACCTACGATTATTCCTGATGAAAACATTGTTTTTAAAAAAGGTTATTATAATACAGATTTCAAAAAGGTTTCTCCCAAAGGATATGGAGTGCAAGTAGGAGCATTTAAAGAAAAAAACAATGCACTCAAAAATCTGAAAGAAATCAGTAAGAAATACAATAAACCAGTATATATGTATGTCACATCTAATCTTAACTTTAAAAAATACAAAATTTATATTGGTGAAGTAAAAGACAAAAAACAAGCAGAAACACTCAAGCTAGAAATGAAAGGAGGGGATTACCCCGATTGTTTTATAATAAAATATTAGCTAAAAAAGTTCAGTTTATGCCATACCAATGTATTTCATAATTTGATCTATAAAAAGCATAAATAATTTTGGTTTTAAAAGGATGGTAAATAAAAAACCAAAAACTGCTCCGTAAAAATGAGCATCGTGCCCCACATTGTCAACATTTCTTTTTGCCATATAAGCTGAGTAAATGAGATATAAAATTCCAAAAACAAAAGAGGGGATAGGAATAGGTATTAACATAAGCATTATTTTTCCAGTTGGATAAAACAATATACTGGCAAAAAGCACTGCAGATACCGCTCCCGATGCGCCTACTGCATTATAATAAGCATTGTTTTTGTTTTTTTCAAATGAAGGCACGGATGAAAAAACAACTGACCCAACATATAGAGTAATAAAAAATAAATATCCTTTTGTACCAAAGTAAAATAAATAAAAATCTTCAACCATTGTACCAAAAGAGTATAGAACAAACATGTTTATGAGCAAATGTCCCCAATCGGCATGTATTAATGCATGAGTAAAAAATCGAAACCACTCCCTGCCATTATATATAGCATAAGCATTAAACTTTAATTTATTGAATACAACTGCATTGCTAAATGCCCCCAACGATATAATTACTGTAATAATAATGATTATAATAGTCATTTTTAATTAGCTACTTTAAATAAATTTTACACACTACAAAAGTAAGAGTTCATTCTACTTAAAAAAGATAAATTATTTTATTTTGTTAATATTCCTTTAAAAACAGCCATTATATAAATACTCAAACATTCTTTCTAAATATTTTAAAAATAAATAAGTAATAGTTCTTGTTTTGTGTTATTTTATTTTTGCATTTGTCCTCAATTCTTTTTATTATTATATATGCATATAATGTATAAGAATAAAAAACACCGTTAAATTAATTTATACAACCATTAATAAAAAATAAAGAGGGCTAGTCCCCCAAAAAAGTCACCCCAGAGGCTGCAAAAGATTCGCTAAAAATTAATACAAACAAAAAAAGGAGAGGCTTTTAAATATAATAAAAATATAGAAACCCAAAACATATTTTTGTTTGTTCTATACGCAAAGTTCTCAAGACAATTGTCCTGATTGTTTGACTGCGAAAGTGGAAAAATCATTAAACAATTATAAAATGATTAGAAAAAATGAGAAAATCATTAAAAAAATTAATATTACTGATTTTAAAAAACAGCTTGAAAAAAATATATGTATTATTGATTTGTTCAATACTATTAGCGTTAAATCTGTTTTCCCAAGTTCCTGACCCCACTTGTGCTCATCTTATCACAGTTTCTCACTCATCGGGTAATCCACATTCATGTTATACGATTTTTCCCAGAACCGGAGGAATTGCAAATTTTAATGATTTACATAAACCACTCATAGTTGTTGAAGGATTTGATTATGAAAAACAATTTGATTATCAGGATATCTGAGATTTACTTAAGGTGGGTTCTAAAAAATTCATTTTTTTGATTTTATCAGACACAAAAACGAACCCATTTAAATCTGTGTTGAAAAACTAACATAATATTACATTTTATTTTTCAATTTGTATTCCAAAAATTCATTTTTTTTGCAACTAACTAGTTAAAAAACATTACGCTATCATAGTATTTTATTCTTCATTATTTTATCAGGATAATCTTTTACTGTATAAAAACCAATAAGGACTACTATTTGATCACAGCACACACCTTTTGTTTTGTCACACTTCATAGAATAATGTCGTTTGAACTTAAAATTATTCTTGTCTCTGACAACAAAGAATGCTTTTGTTTTATGAATAGTATACAATCTTTCATAGTCAATGTAGGCTCTGTCAAATAAATAGAAACTTTCTGATTCGTATTTCAACTCATCCATCACATTAACCTTATGAACAGCAGCTTCTGTAATGTGTATAAAACATGGGATAGAAGTTTTAACATCAAACAATGTATGCTTCTTGATAGTACCTTTAGTTTTACGAAACTTAGCACACCAAAATATATTTAGGCATAAATCTATGACTGTTGCATCAAATGCATAATCATTTTTTTCAAAATCGATTCGTACATTCTCGGTAACAGAACATTTTATTGCTTTATCAATAATAATAGATGCATAACCAGCAAAAAAACTCTATGTATGTCGTTCGTTGGCTTTTGCTAAATAGTTTTTTGATATGCCTGTCCTAAATCCTAAATGGTATGCCTTCGATTTATGAGCTTCTATAAACAATATAAGATTGCTCAAACTTTCAACATTTGCAACTTGACCAAATATCATACAAAACAGTTGATTCCAGCAAGCAAATTGCTTAATATATTTGTTGCATTGTGTTTTCAACAAAGCTGTCAAAAGATCGTTGTGGTAAAAACTCTATGATTTGAGCAAAAACATACTTGCCTTGATTCATTTTTCATTTTTCCGAAAAATATAGTCAATTCAAATCGTCACGCTACTAAAAATATTCTAAATCCCAATCTGTCAATATTTTCAAAGATCTTATATTCATATTTATGGTACACAAGTGAATTAATACAGCAATCAATAAGATATGTTTATTCTGTTTTAATAAAACATCGACAAACAAGCGTAATAAGTAGTTGCAAATTCTTAACACAATAAATATCTTTAAATCATGAGCTTACTTGTATCGTATTATATAGAGAATCAATAAATATAAACCATCTATGAACTGATTATAGCTAATAATAAGATTTATATGATTGAATGTTTAATTTGTTTAAAAATAATATAAAAATATCATTGTATTTTAGTTTTTATTATATAAATTTGCCAAAAATTCATATTAAAAATTAAATCTTAAATTAAACATGAAAAAATTTACTTTTAAAATTTTAGCTTCACTTGCTATAGTATTGTGGGGCTTAGTACCAACCATGGCTCAATCAGATTACGGAACCGACGTAATTGTAAACAATGTACCAACCACAAACCAACGCAAACCTAGTTTGGCAATTGCTGGCAATGGCTGGTTATATGCTGCTTATGTAACGAATGTAGGAACTACTTATGGTTATCAAGTTTATAAATCTACAAATAACGGACAGAATTGGTCTAATTTTGATAATTATTCTACTACTTCAGAAATTTGGTATGGAGTAAAAGTTACTGTGTGTGGTCCTGCTCCTTATAAAGTTTTTATTACCAAATTAAGAAGTTTTAACAGTTCGGGTTACTATAATCTTTATATTTCTGAATATGATGGAACTACAGCTGCATGGAATGGGAACAGATTCACTCATACCACTACCACAACATTAGCAATTTTAGACTTCGATTTGGTTGCGGATGATTTATTCCCTTCATATGGCTCTACTCCTTATGGTGTTGGTCTTTTATATTCCAGAAGAAGTGGAATAGATTCTATTAAATTTGTTTATTCTACCAATGGAGGAACTAATTTTGCTGCACCTGTAACTGTTGCCACAACAGGTTCTTTTTATGGAAAAGTATCTTTGGCTTATGCACGTAGTAATAGTTATTCAAATGGAAGATACAATGCTGCTTGGGAACAAAAAACAGCTGGTTCTGCAAGAACAGGTCGTATTCTATGGGCAAGAAATACAACTTATATATACAGTCCTTTTACTACTCCTGTTTATTTAGATGTAGAAGGATCTACTACAGGTAAATGTTTCAATCCTAAAATTGCTTGTCAGTTTAATAATACAGACAACGACAGTTCAAATGTAACTGCAGTTGTTCTGATGGAAAGAGTTTTTTCTGCTGGCGATAATGACGTAATTGGTTATTATAATAATAGAGTTTCATCATATAACAATTGGTATCGTTTGGATATTGAAAATAATAGTTATAATTCAAAACAACCTGATATAAATTATGATAGCTATTATAACAACTTTTTAGTTACATATTGGGATTCTACCCATACATACTTACCATATGTAGTTCATGGTTTCAATATAACACCTGCAAACCAATACACTTGGCCTTTATTAGCAGCACACTATAACGATAATACAACCATGGGTAGTTTATTACAACCTTATCCTGTAGTGGAAATAAACAATGATCTTCATCAGGTAGCTCATTTATGGTCGCGCGAAGGTACTGGTGGTAATGGAGTGATGATGTTCGATGCTGAATATCGTCCTGTTGCAATTAATGAATTAATCACATACAACAACAATAAAATAAATAATATTTATCCTAACCCTGCTTATGGCGCAGCTAATATCGAAATAGAATTGAGCAAATCAGCAAAGGTAGAAATCAATGCTTATGATATCTCAGGCAAAAAGATATGTAATTTATACAATGCACAAACTCCTGAAGGAATAAGTACCATTTCTTTCGACGTAAGTAATCTTGCAAATGGCAATTACGTTATCGAGATGTTAACATCCGATTCAAGAACAACCACAAAGATGATGGTAGCCCATCAATAATAAGTAGATTTTTTTCATTTGAAAAAAAGCACTCCTTTGGGGGTGCTTTTTTTATTTCATTGTAATCTTAAAAACACTAGTTTTAAATGGTACTGTTCTGAGATATTGTGGAAGAATTTTTGACCAAATAATGAATAACCTTGAGGCAGAGCCTCGAGGTATCTGGATAATATTAGCAACAGATTGCACAGATTCACGCAGATTGTTCTGTGATAATTTGTGAAATCTGTGGCAAAGAAATAACAACAACAAATTGCTTACGCACACCCCGAGGTAGAGTCTCGAGGAATTTATTGATTTAAAAAATATACTATTTGTTTATTTTTTTTCTTTGTGAATTCTTTGTGTCTTTGAGACTTAGTGGCATGATTAATTTGGATCTCTACAATGTTCTATAAAAGAACCTTTGAAATTGTATTTTTCTATTAACAATTTTCTTGTTATTTTTATCAACTTATCTTTATATTTTCAACCCAAGCTAACTTCTTATAATATGGAAAACAAATTTATCCTGGATGAATACAAATCACGAATTAATAGAGTATTTGATTACATTGAAAAGAACATAGAGAAACCTATTGATTTGGAAGAACTGGCTTCCATTGCTAATTTTTCTAAATTCCATTTTCATCGCATATTTCAGGGAATAATAGGCGAAACTCCTTATCAATTTATTCTTCGTATTCGGCTCGAAAAGGCTGCCTCCTTACTTTTGCTTAATCCTAAGAAAAACATTTCCGATATTTCCACCGAAACGGGCTTTTCCGATTTATCTAATTTTTCAAAAAACTTTAAAACGTATTTCAAAATTTCCGCAACAGAATGGCGGAGAAATAAACATTTTTATACCAGCATTTCCGAAAAAACAAATAGCAATATTAAACAAACCAAAAGCAAGCATTTACAAGCCGAAGAAAAAACCTCCATGTATTTTTGCAGTGAATCTAAAACTATTAAATGGAGGACAAATATGAAATTAAACAAAAGTGTGGAAATAAAAGAATTTCCTAAAATGACAGTTGCTTATGTTCGTTATATTGGACCATATAAAGGAAACGATAAGTTGTTTGAAAAACTTTGGAACAAACTGTTTTCCTGGGCTGGTCCCCGGGGAATATTGCAACAACCCGATTTAAAATCATTGGTGGTTTATCACGACGATCCAAACATCACCGGTGCCGAAAAACTAAGGCTGAGTGTTTGTGTTTCGGTTCCCGAAAATACCAAAGTTGATGGAGAAATTGGTAAAATGAAAATAGAAGAAGGTAAATATGTTGTGGCTCGATTTGAATTAACTGCATCGGACTTTCAACAAGCCTGGGAATGGGTTTATGGAAGCTGGTTTCCTTCCAGTGGTTTTCAACCCGACGACCGTCCCTGCTTCGAAATGTATCCTGAAGAACCTAAAAATGGGAAATTTGTGGTTGATATTTGTGTTCCCGTTAGACCTTTATAAATAAAAACATCAAATAATATAAAATTATGGAAAACCAGCAATATTCTATTATAAATGTTGATGCAGGCAATATAGATAAAGAACATATATGTTGCGCTATTGGTAATGATAAGAAGAATTGCGAACGGGCAAAAGTAAAAAAAGAATGGCTGAAAGAACGTTTTCCCGAAGGCCATACTTTTAAAAAAGTGGATGTTCGTGGCAAAGTATTTATAGAATATGTACCTGCCGAATTTGCCTGGTTTCCTGTTATTGCTCCGGGCTATATGTTCATACAGTGCTTTTGGGCATCGGGTAGGTATCAGGGGCAGGGCTTAGGTAAAAAACTATTGGAAGAGTGCGAAACAGACAGCAGAAATCTTAAGAAAAATGGATTAATTGTTATTTCTACAAGTAAAAAACAAGCATTCACAGCCGATAAAAAATTCTTTCTTAAAAGAGGTTACCAAGTCTGCGATACTGCCAACCCTGGTTTTGAGTTGCTTCTAAAAAGATTCAATAAGGATGCACCAACCCCTGCTTTTACACAAAAAGCAAAACTCGCCAAACTGCAGAATAAAAAAGGACTGACATTTTATTATTCGGAAATTTGTCCTTTTGTGCCCGATTTCCTTATGGAAATGATTAAGTGTGCACAGAAAAGAGAAATTCCTTGCGATGTTATTAAAATAGAAAACCTGCAACAAGCCAAAGATTTACCAACAGCTTTTGGTATTTTCAGTGTGTTTTATAACAATGATTTTCTGACACAGGAAATTATGACAGAAAAGAAGTTTAATACCTTACTTGAAAAAACGATTAAGTAACCTGAGTTCGGGATAAATATAAATATTGAATAAATAAGATACATATTTGTATTAAGGAGGGTACTGAAAATTAAGTTTCTCCCGCAGATTTCTCAAATATTCGCAGATTGATTTTAAAAACGTTGTGTTATTTATTCTGCGAAAATTAGCGAAATCTGCGGGAAATTTTTATTTTTTGAATTTTCAGAACAGCCCTTAAATCCTTTGGTGAGATTTGCTGCTTTTGTGTTTTGGTGGCAATTTTAAATTCTCTTCTGACTTCTGTCTTCCAGCTTTGTATAATCAGCGTTCAATCCTTTGTGTGCTTTGGCGCCCAAAAATCATAATCATCATAATAAATCAGCGTCATCAGCGTTCCATCCTTTGTGGGAAAAACAAAAGGTTCTGTTTTAAGATATTGTAGAAGAAATTTTGACTACAATTCTACAAATATTTGTGTTGGTGTTCTTTGTGAAATCTTTGTGTCTTTGAGTCTTAGTGGCATTAATAA
>DYDE01000100.1 GCA_020718065.1 Marinifilum sp.
TCCTAAATCCTTTCCCCTGAGAGGGGCAAGGACTTTGGCGGTTGTCTTAGTTTGAAAGGTTTGTTGTTGCTAATTTTTTTTTATATTGATTTAAGAACAAGGATTAACGATATTAAAAAAAATTCAAGTAAGGACAGAAAGGGGAAGGGTAGTGTTTATTGAAAGTAATTAAAGAAATTGATTTTGTTGCATTGGAAAATATGTTAGACAAAATCGATATAATTAAAATAAATTAATAACTAAAAAATCTAAAAAAAATGAAACAAAAAATTTTAATCAGTTCTATTTTAGGCTTATGCCTAATGTTTGTAGTTAAAGTTAACCAGGCACAATTCGTAGATGTTAAAGCTAGTTACCCAAATACTACACAAAATACAATACCAAAAATCAAGTCGATAACAACGACTGAAGCAACCATAGTTAATTCTGCAATTACTGATTATAATGGAAAGATTGGTATTGGAATAACTCTACCAGAAACTCAATTACATTTGAAGGGAGGTAATGGGCAAAGTTTTACTTCGGCTCCAACCATAAAATTTACGAATGTATGGGATAACACAACTCCAAAAACAATTATTACTTCAACTTTTGAAATGGGAATGGCTTATTCTGGCTTTTTTATACAAGGGGATGGAAACATCACTTTAAAAAACACTTATATTGGGGATAATATGATTTATCAGTCAGGGAATAGTGGAAAAATAAAATTAAATTCTTTTACTATTATGAATAATATTCCTTCAGGATTTCCGGTAACTAATTATGTTACCAGTTTTATCAATAATAATATTACAGCAATGACTTTTAAGGATGGAAATGTTGGTATTGGGACAACGAATCCATCAACAAAATTGACAGTAAATGGTAAAATATTGGCTGAAGAAATAGAGATAATAATTGATGTACCGGCATCTGATTATGTTTTTGAGGATAATTATAATTTAAAAAGCTTAAGTGAGGTTGAAAAATACATAAAAGAAAACAAACATTTGCCAGAAGTCCCTTCGGCTATTGACTTTAAAACCAATGGATATAAAGTTGGTGAAATGGATGATTTGTTGTTGAGAAAAATAGAAGAGTTGACTTTATATTCAATTGAATTGGAAAAGAGAGTAAAGGAATTAGAAGAATCTTCAAGTAAATAAAGGAGATAAGAAAAATGAAAAAAATATGTTTGTTTTTTATATTTTTAGTATTAACCTTCTATGGTCTAAACTTAAAAGCTCAAAATTATACAGTAATAGATCGGCTTAAAGTGGACCTTTTTGATGTGGAAGATATTAAAAAAGAAGAATTACAATATACGCTTTTAACTAAAACAACTATTTATGTATTGGATTTGGATGGTAAGATAATAAATAGTTATCCTAGAGAAAAGGTATTGGGTATCTCTTATGATCAAAAAAGGGATAAACTCTATTCAATTGTTGGTGATGAAAATTCGGATAGTGATGAACAACAATTGAAATATTTGGCAAAGAACACTAGCAATACATACTCATGTAATATAATAGGTTCGGAAACTAAAATGTCTTATTCAAGTGCTATTGTATATATGAAAGAAGACAGAATCGATAAATCATTTACGTATATTGTAGGAATACCAAGTGGAATATATTGTAATGACAATTATCTTTGGTATTTAAGCAATAAATCTGTAAAAGGGAAACCTGGTTTTTTAATGAAATATGATGTTTTAACTGGTAATTTGATTATTGAAGAGGAAATACCTGTTGAGGATGCCAAGGGTATTGATATGGATAGAGATGGGAATATTTATACCTTCAATAATAGTACTAATGAAATTATAAAATTCAGGAGGGTTGAATAATGAAAAAAATAAATATAATTGTTTTTTTATTGGCAATATTATTATTTAATACGCCAATTTTTGCTGAACGTTATGCTATCTTAATTTCAGCAGGTAAAGCAACAACAGATGATCAGTTTAGTAACTCTGAATATTGGTATGATTTGTATTTAGCTTACGAGGATCTAATTATTAAACAAGGTTATTCTCACCAAAATGTGATCGTTTTTTATGGAGATGGGATAGATTTCACGACTACGACCTATCCAAGATATAAAAAAGAATTACATGGATGGACAAATTCTATTGTTGACTTTGATAATGCTTATGCTACAATGAATGCTCAATTTGCTAATCTTGGAAATATTATTACTGGTAATGATGAGGTATTGATACAGTGGGTGGTTGGTCATGGTGGTTCTTCAACTAATGATAATTATACAGCTCTTATTCAAAACAGAAATACGTCATTAACAGAACAACAACTGAATACGATGATAAATCAAATCAATAATTATTCAAGAAGAAAAATATTGTGGATGACTTGTCATGCTGGTTGTATTGTATATGGAAATATTAATTTTAATAATAACCGTTCTGTAGTGATACCCAGTTCAAATTGGAATCAAAATTCATGGGGAATGAATTTTCCAGATACCTGGCATGCTGAATTTAATTATGTTACAACCAGTGCTTTATATGGAGAAGATCCTGTTGGCACCAGTTATGATGCGGATCTTAATAATGATAATGAAATTAGTATGTTGGAATTGTTTACTGATGCTAATAATAGCTCTTTAATGAGCTCGGATCCACAATTAGGAGATGGTGCTAACAGGGCTCCAAGAATGTATATTGATGAATGCTTGGAATTGAATGGTGCAAACACTTCTAATACTGAAATGTATGAAGCAGAATCAATTAGTGCTACAAATTATATAATAAATAGTGGAACTATTGCGAATGTTACTTTTGCAGCTTCAAATTTAAATGTTAAGCTTTTGCCCGGATTTAAAGTAAATAATGGAGCGAAATTTCATGGTTTTATTGGAAGTATTGTGTTTGCTGATACAAAAAATCTTGTAAACAACAAGAATAATGATGTGGAAGATGTTTATGAAAAGAATTATGTATTAAAAGAATTGAATTTTAATAAAATATTTGCTAACACAAATGATTTTTTTATTTGTCCAAATCCAGTAAAGGATAAATTATTAATTAAATCTGTAAATTCTGGTAATGATATGATTCAGTATAATGTATATAATATTAACGGGACTTTAGTTTATTCTAAAAACACAACTGAGCGTGATTTAGAAATAGATTTTTTGAATAAGCAAAGTGGTATTTATATTATTAAGATTATTGATAATAATGGAATGAAAATTTTTAAAATTGTAAAAGATTAATGTTTTAAGTTCAAAACAAAAGGCTGTCTATAAAGGCAGCCTTTTGTTTTGTTTAAAACCCCAAATTAAATAATTTATATTATTTTTGACATATCAAAAAACAAGATTTTTAACCAATTAAATACTGTATATGAAGAAGTTTTTTTTTATCAGTTTGCTTATTGTTGGTATAACAACTGTTTTGTTCGCTCAAACAGAAAGCACTGGTTTGCCTTATAAAAATTCTATAAAATTATCGCCTTTGGGTTTTAATTTTAATTCTTTTTATCTTAACTATGAAAGACGTTTGGGGAATGATTATGGGTTGGTATTTACCGGAGGGTTGTATTATTATGAAAATAATAATAGTAATAATTACATAAGCTTTCCATTCTTTGATTATAATGTAAATGCCAATATGAACGGGTATTTATCGGAATTGCAATTCAGAAATTATTTTTTTACCAAACATTCATCTGCTAATAAGTGGACACGTTTTTTCTTTGCTCCTTATGGTTTTTACAGATATTATGATGTAAAAGACTATTATCCTGATTATAGTAATCTGAATACACTTAATAAAAAAGATTATACGATTCAAACTTTTGGAGGTGGGTGTGTAATAGGTATCAGCCTCGAAGTAAATAAGTTCTCTATGGAAATCTTTACTGGTGGTGGAATAAAATTGGGTAATACTGATATGGAAGATGAGGTAGAAAACAATTTTAAAAATGAAGTTTACTCTCCTGCTTACAAAGGCATTGTACCCAAATTTGGATTTAACTTAGGTTTTAATTTTTAAAATAACCCAGAAGCAACATTGAAAAAAAATCTTACCTTTTATTTGTTAATAATCATTATTACAAACATATATGCACAAAATGATGTTTTGAAATTTCCATATAAAAACAGCATCAAACTTTCTCCTTTAAGCTTTTGTAATAATTCATTGTTTCTAAATTATGAGAGAAATCTGGGAAGTAAATTTGGTGTTGTCCTTTCACAAGGAATTTATTATTACAATTCTATATTACCAAAATCTCCAATAGATTTTTTAAGAAACGGTTTAAATCCAGGTATTGAAGGCAACACAATCGGATATTTGTCTGAATTGCAAACAAGATTTTATTTTAATGAAAAACAAAAGTCAGAAAAAAAAAGGAGTCGACTTTTTGTAGCACCTTATGGTTTATATTATATTTACAATACCAATGATTATTATTATTTTGAAGGTCAAAAATCGAATCCAACCAGACCAGATTATAAATTAACTTCATTTGGCGGAGGAATTTTAATTGGTTATACCTTTGAGATTAATAAATTTTCGATTGAATTATATACCGGTGGTGGATTGAAACAGAATAAAACAGATATGGATAAAATGGTGACAAGGCATTTTCAGACGGATGTTTTTTCTATTGCATATAAGGGCATTGTGCCCAAATTTGGTTTTAACTTAGGTTTTAATTTTTAAATTTAAACAACAATAATTATGAAAAAAATTATTTTAATTGTAATGCTATTCAGCATAATCATTATTGTAAATGCACAAGAGGAAACAGCAAAATTCCCTTACAAGAATTCGTTTTCGCTTTCTCCTTTTGGGTTTGCGAACAAAACCCTTTATCTCAATTATGAAAGGGGATTTGGAAACAAATTTGGTTTACAATTAAGCGGAGGTGTTTATTATTATGAAAAAGAATACGCTAACCTTGGTTATATGGGCGAATTGCAGTTCAGGTATTATTTTCAAGCCAAACCTTATAAAGAATACACCTGGAATAGATTTTTCTTTGCTCCATATGTTTTTGACAGGCAATATCAAATTTCTGATTACAAATATCGGGTTTATGATCACAACTACAATAATTATACTGAATATATTAAAGATTATTATATAAACTCGTATGGTGGTGGAACAGTAATTGGTTATAACCTTGTAGTAAAGAAATTTACAATGGAAGTGTTTTTAGGTGGTGGTATCAAGCTTTGTACAACAGATGTGACTGGAGATGCAAAAAATGAATTTCAAGATGATATAATATCGCCCGCATACAGAGGTATTGTGCCAAAAGCAGGATTTAATCTGGGGTTTAATTTCTAAATTAGTCCACCCCTGAGCTTCAAAGAATTCTTTGGAATTTATTTCGGAACATCTGAAATAAAAAATTTAGTGTAAATTTGCCATCAAATACAAAGATATATGCTTGCTTATATTACATGGAATGTTAATCCTGAAATTTTCAGAATTGGTAGTTTTTCTTTAAGATGGTATGGGGTTCTTTTTGCTTTTGCTTTTATTTTTGCCTATTATGTATTGGCAAGACTATTTAAGAAAGAACAAATTCCAATTACTCTTTTAGACAAACTTACTTTATATGTGGGATTGGGGACAATAATCGGAGCAAGGCTCGGGCATTGTTTGTTTTATGAACCCGGTTTTTATCTTAGTCACCCATTTGATATTATTAAAATTTGGGAAGGAGGACTTGCAAGTCATGGTGCTGGAGTGGGTATTTTATTAGCTATTTATCTCTTCTGTAGAAAGACACAAAAGAGTTATTTGTGGATTTTAGATAAAATTGTTATAGTGGTAGCTTCAGCCGGTTTTTTTATACGGTTTGGCAATCTGATGAACTCAGAAATATATGGTTATGCTACCGATCTGCCATGGGCTTTTAAGTTTGTGATCGATAATTCTCTTCCTTCTCACCCTACTCAGATATACGAAGCTCTTTCTTATTTAATATTGTTTTTTGTTTTATATGGACTTTATAATAAAACAAAAGAAAAATATGAGTCAGGAATAGTGTTTGGTGCTTTTCTGGTGCTTTTATTCGGAATAAGATTTTTATTGGAGTTTTTGAAACAACCTCAGGTAGATGCTGAGAAAACCTGGTTTTTGAATTTAGGTCAACTACTAAGCATTCCATTCATTTGTATTGGTGTTTATTTTTTAATAACACGAAAAAAGAAACAAATCGCTGGTTAATTTCGGGGTTACTAAAATATTTATTTTTAGTATAATGTATTTTATTTATACTAAGATTCTTATTTTATTTTAGCATCTTTGCATAACAGAATCCGGATTATGGAAATGTTAGGTGATTTCTGGAGCTTTATAAAAGAACTTGTAAACCCAGAAAGTATAATTAAATATGGTGGTTTTTGGCTCTTGCTTTTTGTAGTATTTGCCGAAACAGGATTGTTTATAGGGTTTTTCCTACCCGGAGATTCTTTATTATTTACTGCTGGCTTACTTACCGCTACTAATTTTATTCATTATCATGTTTTCTTTGTCGTTATAGGAGTATGTATAGCTGCAATAAGCGGAAATTCTGTTGGCTATGCATTTGGCAAAAGAGCAGGAAGGGCTATATTTAATAGAAAAAAGAGTTTCTTCTTTAAACCATCTCATTTAAAAGTAGCAAAAGAATTTTACGACAGACATGGAGGAAAGGCTATAATTCTTGGTGCTTTTTTACCAATTGTTCGGACTTTTGCACCCATTGTTGCAGGAGCCGTTGAACTGGAATATAAAAAATTTATATTTTATAATATTACAGGAGCTGTATTATGGGCGAATACAATGATACTATCCGGATATTTTTTGGGTACCTATATTCCAGGTGTTAAAGATTACCTTCATTATATTGTTATATTTCTTATTGTTATTACTACCATTCCAGTTCTGAGAACATATATTAAAGAACGACGTTTGTTAAAATCAAAAAACAAGGAAGCATAACAAATACTTCTGAAAAAAAACAATTTTGCTTTTGTGTATAAAATAATTTTTATTTAGGTTTGTAAAAAACTTTTTATAATCAATATCTTTGTTAAAATTTATAAAACAAAATCTATGAAAAAACATAATTTTAATGCCGGACCATCAATTCTTCCGAGAATTGCAATTGAAAATACAGCAAAAGCTGTTCTTGATCTTAATGGGATAGGAATGTCTCTGTTAGAAATTTCGCATCGCAGCAAAGATTTTGAAGCGGTTTTAGATGAAACAGTGTTGCTTTTCAAAGAACAATTAAATGTACCTGAAAATTACAAAGTATTATTTTTAGGTGGTGGTGCAAGTATGCAATTTTGTATGATACCATTTAACTTATTAAATAAAAAAGCAGGTTATCTTGATACTGGAGTTTGGGCTAATAAAGCAATAAAAGAGGCAAAAGGTTTTGGTGAAGTGAATGTGGTTGGCTCTTCTGCTGATAAAAATTACAGTTATCTCCCAAAAGGGTATCAGATTCCTACTGATATTGATTATTTTCATATTACCACTAATAACACCATTTATGGAACAGAACTGAAAGAAGATATAAACTGTCCTGTTCCTTTGATTGCCGACATGTCTTCTGATATATTTAGTCGTCCTGTTGATGTTTCTAAATATGCAATGATATATGGTGGTGCTCAGAAAAACTTAGGTCCTGCCGGTGTAACCTTTGTTCTTTTGAGAGAAGATATTCTTGGTAAAGTAGATAGAAAAATTCCTACCATGCTCGACTATAGAACTCATATAAAAGAAGGTTCTATGTTTAATACACCTCCTTGTTTCGCAATCTATACAGTAAGAGAAACTTTAAAATGGATAAAGAGTCTTGGTGGTGTTAAAAAAGTAGAAGAAATGAACAAAGCTAAAGCTAAATTGTTATACGATACTATTGATAATAGCAATATGTTTGTGGGTACCGTTGCAAAAGAAGATCGTTCTTTAATGAATATCTGTTTTGTAATGAAAGAACCATACAAAGCATTAGAAGAAGAATTCCAGAAATATGCACAATTAAACGGAATGGTTGGTATAAAAGGACATCGTTCTGTTGGTGGTTACAGAGCATCTACTTATAACGCATTGCCAATTGAAAGCGTTCAGGCTTTGGTTGAATGTATGAATGCTTTTGAAAAATTAAAAGCTTAATATTGATTAATATTTAATGAAAAAGACTTACAATTGTAAGTCTTTTTTTATTTGTTTTATTCTTTTTGTTGGAAATAAAACTATTCATCCAAATACTTATATCAAACTATTTAAAAAACATGATTTTAATTGATACCCACACCCATATCTATCTGAATGAATTTGATTCTGACAGGGATTTAGCTATTGAAAGAGCTATGGATAAGGGCATAAAATTTATGATGTTGCCAAATATTGACATCACTTCTGTTGAAAGTATGCAGACTGTTTGTCGTAAATATCCAACAAATTGTTTTCCAATGATAGGTTTGCACCCTACTAGTGTTAAACCAGATTATGAACAAACACTTGCTCATCTGGAATCGCATTTTAAAACACAAACATTTTATGCAATTGGTGAAACAGGTATTGATTTGTATTGGGACAAAACCTATTTAAAAGAACAAGAAAAAGCCTTTATTATTCAAATGGAATGGGCAGTAGAACATAAACTACCCATCGTTATCCATTCCAGAAACTCAATGAATGAAATAATAAAATTGGTTAAAGATTTTAACAATCCTGCTTTAAAAGGAATTTTTCATTGTTTTCCTGGTTCTTTGCAACAAGCCCATGAGGTAATTAAAATGGGATTTTTGTTAGGCATAGGAGGTGTGGTAACATATAAAAACTCCGGTCTGGCAAAAGTGGTTGAAGCAATAGATTTAAAAAATATAGTTTTAGAAACAGATGCTCCCTTTTTACCTCCGGTTCCATATTGCGGTCAAAGAAATGAAAGTGCTTATATTTATGATATTGCTGCCTTTATTGCTCAAATAAAACACATTTCTGTTGAAAAGGTTGCTGAAATTACCACACATAATGCATTAGCATTGTTTAATATTACTTTGGTTCATTAATAATCTTTTATATTTATTTGATCTCAAAATAATTGTTATGTTATATTAATTATTTATTTTTGAAATCAAATTTAACAGCTTAATAACTAAAAATTAACACAATGAAAAAATTCTTTTTAAGTATATTATTTTTATTTTTGTTGTATGGGACAATACAAGCAAAATCTTCTTTTCAAAATAATGATTCTATAGTTACTGCCACCATTGCATTAATAAATCAGGATAGTGTTCATAATTATATACAGGCATTACAGGATATGCAAACTCGATTTATGATTGCTCCCAATCGTAAATCTGTTGCTGAATGGATTAAAAATAAATTTATATCTCTTGGTATTGATAGTGTTCGGATTGATTCGTGTACTTGTTATTCAAATATTCACTATGGAAATTTACAATTTGATACAACAACCTGGCAATATAATGTTATTGCAACCATTGTTGGAAGTGTAGAACCTGAAAACACCTCTATCATATGTGCACATTATGATGATGCCGTTATTTATGGAGCGCCTTTGGTTTTTGCTCCTGGTGCAGACGATAACGCTTCTGGTGTTGCTACCTTGTTTGAAACAGCCAGGGTTTTGAGTCTAACAAATTATTCACCAAATAGAACGATTGAATTGATAGCTTTTGCAGCAGAGGAATTGATAAATTTTGGCACTTCGGGTTCAAGATGTTATGTAAACCAAGCATATGCAAACAACAAACAAATAGAAATGGTAATAAATAACGATGCTATTGGTTATAATACAGGAAATTGGACGGTAAACATACTTGGATTAACCGGTTTTGAATCGTTGGCAAATTTAATGTCTGAAATGCGATCACAATTTACAAGCTTGAATGAATATAAACATATATATAGTACTTTACAGGGAACAGATTGTCAACCCTTTTTTGAAAAGGGATATAGTACCGTATTTATTTGTGAAAATTCCGACAATACTACCATCCATACAAATGGAGATGTTATTGGCTTGGTAGATATGAATTATTGTGCAGAAGTAAGCAGAATGTCCTGTGCTGTTGTTATGCATTCTGATTTACTTCTTAATATTAATTCTTCTCAAGAAAAAGAAAGTAGTTTGAAAGTCTTTCCCAATCCTGCAAGTGATATACTTTACTTTAAAACAGATATAAAATTCCAGCCTCAATATTATATTATAAACGATCTACAAGGTAAAACCATACTAAAAGGAAATTTACCCAATAAAACAAATGTAATTGACATTAATAATCTTGCAAAAGGCTTTTATACAATGCAATTAACTGATGGAAATCAGATACAAACAGCAAAATTTATAAAAAACTAACATATCGGGACTTCTACAAATTGCTTTTTCTTCGTTGGACTTCAATTTTAAAATCTTCATTTACTAATGTAAACTCCGGTTTTAAAATTTTGTCCGCCTCAAAAAATCTAATTTTTAGAAGCCCTCATTTAAAAAACAATATAGAATAAGGTTTTTTTGATTAATAATACTAAAGAAAATACAGCATACTACAACAATATTGCCATCAATTACGATGATGACCGATTTGGAAACAGTTATGGCAAATTTATAGATTTTCAGGAGCGTAAATTATTAACCCATTTATTAAAATATTCTGATATAAACAGTACGCTAGATCTTGGGTGTGGCACAGGTAGATTTTTAGATTATGCAAATTTCGGAATCGATGCCAGCGAAGAAATGGTTAAAGTAGCTAAATTAAAATATCCAGAAAAAAACATAGATGTTGGAACTGCGCAACATACTAATTTCGAAGATTGTAAATTCAACATTATTTTTTCTTTTCATGTTTTTATGCATTTAGATAAACCTTTGGTTTTAAAGATACTTAACGAAGCTTATAGAATCTTAGAAACAGGTGGACGACTAATCTTTGATGTTCCTTCAAAAAAAAGAAGAAACTTATTTAGCTTTAAATCGAAGACCTGGCATGGAGCAAATTGTTATACGGTGAATGAAATAAAAAAAATATGCAATAAAAAATGGGAGCTTACAAACTATTTTGGTATTTTATTTTTCCCTATACACCGAATTCCCAAAAAGCTAAGAAATAAATTTATACATTTCGACAATCTATTAGTAAAAACAATAATTAAAGAATATAGCTCATATCTTGTTTTCGAATTGATAAAAAAATGATAAAAAAAGACCTTTTTGCATTTAAAATTCAAATAAAACTTATAATAAGATTAATAAAGGATTTGGTAAACAGGGACTTTTTTAAATTTTCACAAAAACAAAAAACAAGTATCGCTTTTGATCATAAAATATCAATTTCACAAGCTTTCTTGCCTTCCAATTCTTTAGAGAATAAAATTCATAATATAAAAATTGCAGCAGAAAAAATTAACAAAATCATAATAAAACCAGATGAAATTTTTTCGTTTTGGCGAATAATAGGAAATCCCAATAGAAAAAACGGTTTTAAAAAAGGAAGAAATATAATTTCAGAAAAATTAAAGGAAGATTATGGAGGGGGATTGTGTCAATTGTCCGGGATTATGTATCATATTTCTTTGGTATCTATTTTAAAAATAATCGAACGACATAATCATACTGTAGATCTTTATAGCAATGAAGCCAGATATACCCCTTTAGGAGCGGATGCAACTGTTGTTTATGCTTATAAAGATTTGCGGGTACAAAATACTTTTAATTTCCCTATAAAATTCAATGTTATAGTTAAGGAAGATAGTTTATTTATAGAATTATTAAGCCAATCAAAAATTATTGAAAGAAACTTAACATTTAATGCCATCCACAAAAACAATATTATTGAAGTTGATACATTGAATGAAGAAAATAAAGTCATAGCAAAATCAGTTTACAAAAAAAACCAAAACTAGAAATCTTTTCAAATATTAATTTTCAAAGTTCCTGATTTGTATAATATTGTTGCAATACTATATTGTTATTATTGAATTTCTGAAGTTTGAGATTTCTTATTTTTCAATAACGAAATCCAATTGTTTAAAGCAACTATAATTAAAGCAAAATACAAAGCATCATTGTAAATAAGATAGCGATATTCACCCGTTGGTTCGAGCAGGGCAATTAATAAGACATTTGCTAAACTTATGATAAGTAACAAAGTATATAATAATGCATATTTGTTTTGAAATCTTAAAAAAACAACCAAAAATACCACCAAGAGCATAAAAAATAAGAAGGAATAATGTTTGTACCCCAGACCATATAAAACATTGGTGATATATATGCTTACAAATTCTTTCCAATGTTGTTGAATAAGCTTAAATGAAACAGCGGTTGTAAGTTTATTAATATACATCCAACTTCTTAAATCATTATGAGCTTCAGGTTGAGGTACTATTTTTTTTGCTTCAGGGTAAACGGCTCCCCATATTATTTTATTATAGACCATTTGATAATAACCAAACCCGCTGTTTGTTGGTGTTTTTTTATCATATTCTCTGTTCCAGTTATTTTCTATATGTGTAGTTTGCAGAACGGATTTAAAAAATCTTAGTTCGGTTGAGTCATTAAAAAGTTTCATATCCTCTTTTTCAGACAGATAAAAACCAGCAGCAGAAAGTTGAACTCCAATTAAAGATACTTTATTAAAACGTTGAAATAAAATATAATTATAACTTCTTTCAGCAAGATTGGTTAAGATAATGCACGAAATAAAGATAATGACCACCCTCATTAGTTTTTTTCTTTTTTCTTTCAGGTAAATAAAAAGATAGGTAATTACGATTATTGAAATGAAATAAAGAAACAAAAACTGGCCTCTTGTCATAATGAGAGGAATACAGCAAAATAAATATATAATAAATGGTCTCATTCTTCTATCGATAACAGATTCGATTAAAAAACGAATAGCAATAAGAAACAAAGGATAAGCGATTGCTTCTGTCATTACAATATTTGCTATTTGGCCAAATAAAAAATATGGGGCAAGCAAACTAAGGGATAACAAAAATGTTAACCAATATTCCAGTTTAAAAAACCGATGAACAAAAGAACAAAAGACATACAACCCAAAAGTTCCAAATATAATCTGAAAACACAACAACCATATCTGATAATTGTTACCACCAATAAAATAAAATAATTTTATTAGTAAAGGATAAACCGGACTCCTCATAGAACTCATACCGATATAACTTGCAGAATCGTTTGTTGTATAAATTCCGTTTAGAAAAACCAATAATACAATCAGGGAATAAACGAAATAAGAGAACCAACGCAATATTTTATCTTTGTTTATTTTCATTTTCCTTATTTATTGGATAATCCTTGTTTTATGTTTTTTTGTAAAAATACTATAAAAACAAGAAAAAGCATTGACAAAAAAGCACAACAATTAAAAACCCAAAACATAATATATGTTGAGCAAATGAATGAAAGAGCAGCACCGATTAGTCCTATAAAAATCATCATCACAAAACAAAGCTGTATTAATTTACGAGGATTGTATCTTTTCAGTGATTTGAAAATGAATTTCAGTGTAATTAAAGAATCTCTTATTGGTTTAACTTTTGTTTTCCCAATACGGGGATGATATTCTACAGGTATATATTCTACCAATTTTCCAGTCATTAGAAATGCTAATGTTAATGATGTTGTAAAACTAAATGTATTGCACAAATCGGATAGAAAAGGCAATACTTCTATTTTAGAAAAGATTCTGAGTCCGCTATTTGTATCAGGTATTGCTTTATTGGTTGAAAACGTTACAAGTTTGTTTAAAATTTTTCTTGAAATAACTTTAAATAAAGATTCTTTGTAAATACGCCATTGTCTCTTTCCCACCGACATGTTATTTCCATTATTGTATGATTTTAATAAAGTTGGGATCATCTCAATGGGATAAGTGCCATCGGCATCTGTAATAACAATTGTGTCGTTTGAAGCAGCAAGAATGCCATCTTTGAGCGATTTACCATATCCAAGATTATGGGTATGGGTAATTACTTTTACACCAGGTTTTTGTGCATTAAAATTAGATTTATCTTCAGAAGCATCATCCACAATAATAATTTCTGAATCTGCATTACCAATTTCTTTAATAACTTGCTGACATTTATGAATTGTTTCTGCAATAGCATTTTCCTCGTTATATACCGGAATTATGATTGATATCATTTGTTGTTTTTTTTCTGAACGACACAGACCAATGATTGGCCAAACATATTTATGGTAAGTGGGTTTAATGCTTTTGACAAAGATACAAGGTATTTATCAAAAAATTTGGTTTGCCGGCTTATACTTTTGTTGTTTAAACTTTTGTGTTTAACAAATTTATTGAACCAATATCCAATAGCACCAATCGGATTAAAATATTCAAATTTGATAATCTTGATATTAGTTTGATTTTGTAAGGTTTGTAGCAAAGTTTTTTTCGTATATCTCCTTAGGTGTCCTGCAAGTTTGTCTTTATCATTAAACAATACCTGAAATGCCGGAACAAACAGGAGTAAATATCCATTTTCATCAAGATTGTCCATAATGTTCTCAATAGCCAATGCATCTTCTTCTATATGTTCGAGTACATTAAAACACAAAACTGATTGAAATCTGAATTGATTAAGAGGAGTAATCGTGCTCTTATCTGAAATATCTGCCAGAAAATATATTCCTTCGGGCTCATTGTTTTTTGCATTTGCTATAATTTCTTTATCAATATCAATAGAAACAAAATGTCCATTCGTTTTAAGGTTTTTTTTAAAGTATCCTCTACCTGTGCCTATTTCCAGAATGTTGCCGTGAATGAATGGCTTAAATTTTTCTAATATCCATTTGTGATAATTGGTTGCAAATTCTGCAGAATTTGACATAGAAGCAAAACCGGTAATTTTTTTTTCTTTCACAAAAACTCTATCTTTTATAAAATAGCAAAACCCCTATCATTAATAGCATCAAATTTAATTAAAAATTTAATACTGATAGATAAAAGCTGGAAGATCGAAGTGGGAAGTCAGAAGAAATTTCTCGCAAAGGCGCAGAGACGCAAATCTTTAAAAGTCAGAAGACCGAAGTGGGAAGTCAGAAGAAATTTCTCGCAAAGGCGCAGAGACGCAAATCTTTAAAAGTCAGAAGACCGAAGTGGGAAGTCAGAAGAAATTTCTCGCAAAGGCGCAGAGACGCAAATCTTTAAAAGTTAGAAGACCGAAGTGGGAAGTCAGAAGAAAAAAAAGGTAAAAGGTAAAAGGGAAAAGTAGGAGGAAAAAATGCCACTAAAACACAAAATTGTATTAAATGTAATTTTTCTCTTTTTTAAATTTTCGGATTGCATTTTCCTGAATTATGGTTAAAATATAGGGTTGATCGGTTGAAATTTGTTTAAGTGGCGTCACCAGTGTTTTATATTTACTTTCATACGTCCATTTTATTTTGCAGAAAATGCAACAGCCCTTTTTGATATGTAATTTTAAAGTCCGCATCTAATAAATATTAAGCAGCCTTCTCTCATTTATAACTCCTGATTTTGTTAGTAAATATTTTTTTAAAAGCGGCTATTGCTAAACAATAAAACATTGCAGAAGGTGGTACGGGAAATATACCCCCCTCGAAGGGGGGTGTTTTTCTTGTAAA
>DYDE01000101.1 GCA_020718065.1 Marinifilum sp.
CGGGAAACTATTTTTTTTTAATCAATGAATTCCTCGAGGCTCTGCCTCGGGTGTGCATCAGCAATTTGTTGTTGTTATTTCTTTGCCACAGATTTCACAAATTATCACAGAACTATCTGCGTGAATCTGTGCAATCTGTGGCTAATATTACCCAGATACCTTGAGGCTCTGCCTCGGGCTTATTCATTTTTTTTAGAACTGCATTAAAGCGAATTATAGTATTATCAAATTTGTTTATAAGAAAAATTATATATAAGTTTGTAATCAATAATTATTTCAATGCTATGCCAAATTGGAATTTATCTTATAAAATTAAAATTACAAGAGCCTGTCTCTAATAAATTACTTTAAATTCTTCATCAGTTTATTCAAACTGGTATTTTTTCAATTCTTATAATTTTCGCAATACAATATTATATATATTGTATTATTTATTTTTAAACATAAAACGTAATATATATGACTATAATAATAAAAGGCGCAGGCCTCACAATAGAAGATCTTGTTAAAGTAGCAAGAAACAACGAAAAAGTAGAATTGCATCCCGATGCAGTTTCAAGGATTAATAAATGTCGTGCCATGCTGGAAAGAAAAGTGGCAGCCCACGAAATTATGTATGGTGTAAATACAGGTATTGGTGAATTTTCAGAAATAGTATTAAATGACGATCAGGTAAAAGATTTTCAAAAATATTTAATTTACAATCATGCTGCAGGTATTGGTGAAGCTGCGCCTATTGATCATGTTAGAGCTGCTATGTTGCTTCGTGCAAATGTTCATGCTCATGGCAACTCAGGATGTCGTCTCGAAATTACCCAAACATTGGTTGATATGCTTAACAAAGGAGTAACTCCTTTTGTTTGTGTTAAAGGTTCTGTTGGTGCATGTGGCGATTTGGCTCCTATGTCTCAGATTGCTTTATTAATGATGGGTGAAGGACACGCATTTTATAATGGTGAAATGTATGAAGGTAAAATAGCTTTAGAAAAAGCTGGCATTCCAATTCCCGGCTTAATGGCAAGAGATGGGTTGGCTGCTATCAATGGCTCAAATTTCTTAACAGGAATGAGTGCATTAATGATTTTTGATACCAATAATTGGCTGAAACAAGCTGAAATAGCTTGTGCAATGACTTTAGAAGCTTTAAAAGCAAACCTTAAACCTTATAATTCAAGAATACTTGAAGTAAGAGGTTTTGCTGGTGGTGTAAGAAGTGCTGCTGCAATTCGCAAAGTTACTCAGAATGGTGACCTTGCAGAAAACAAAGTAAAAGTAAAAGTTCAGGATGCTTATTCTATGCGTTCTACTCCTCAGGTAATTGGTTCTGCTCATGATGCATTAGCATGGGCACGTTCTCAGGTTGAAATTGAAATGAATGGAGTAGGAGATAACCCCATTTTCTTCCCTGATGAAAATATGCAGCTTTCAGGTGCTAACTTCCAGGGTTCTCCTGTTGCAGTTCCTATGGATATGATTGGTTATTGTGTTACAATGGTTAGTGTCCTTTCCGAAAGAAGAATGAACCGTTTAAACAACCCTGCCTTAAGCGTTGGATTACCTCCATTCCTTACCAAAGGAGCAGGAATGTTTTCAGGTTTAATGCTTAGTCAATATACTGCTGATATGCAAATTGTAGAACAACGTATTCTTTCTGCTCCGGCTTGTATTCAATCGATACCTGCTGCTGCTGATCAGGAAGACTTTGTTTCTATGGGTATGAATACTGCTTTGAAAAATTTCCAGATCCTTGATAATGCTTATGGTATTTTAGGTATTGAATTAATGGCTGCTTCACAAGCTCTTGATTTAAGAGAGAAATTTGAAACTCCCTATAAATTTGGAGATGGAACCAAAAAAGCAAAAGAAGTTATTCGTAAATATGTTGATTATTTAGATATTGACAGACCATTATATCCTGATCATAATAAAATGAAAGCTTTGGTAAAGAGCTGCGAAATACTTAAGGAGGTTGAAAAAGCCATTGGTAGTTTAGAATAAACAATTACTATTTATTAATAGAAGACTTTCTGTTTTTTCCGAAACACGAAAGTCTTTTTTTGTTTTTATTTAAATTTCTTCATTGAATTCTTTAAAAATTAATCTTACTTTTGAGTTATATAAAATATTTGTTTAATTATTATTTAAAAAATAAAGCAATGACACAAGAAAATTTAAACGAAATTAAAAAGAAACCAGTTTTTCTTAAGATTTTATGTATTCTTACATTTATTGGAGCACCATTATTGATAATCAAATATATTTTTTCTTATATTGATCTTGTTGATAAAATTGCTCAATTAAATGCGTTTTCTGCTGGTTTTGAAGGTGTTTCTGGAATGGAGAATATTATTGAAGGTTCAAATGCCTTAATAAAAAATGGGCCAGTTTATTTAATTTTACTAATAGTTGCTTCGGTTATATGTTTGGTTGGTGCAATCCTAATGTTAAAATTAAAGAAAGTTGGGTATTATATTTATTTAATTGGAGAAATTGCACCAATAATTCTACCTTTTATTTTAATTAAAGGATTTCAAACATTTGGAGTATTTGACTATTTGATAATTGGTTCTTCTATATTATTTATTGTTTTATATAGTTTAAACTTTAAGCGTTTATCCTAATATTATTTTTACCTTTCATTGAAATATCTTTCATTAAACATTATATAGCATGATGTGTATTTTATAACATCATATTGAGATAATTATAATTATAAATAACATGAAGGGGAAAAAAAATAATATTTATTTATTTGTAGGTATTTTTTTTTATTTATATTTGTTTTGTAAATTAAAAAAATTATAAACTTAAAAAAATTAAATTATGAGCGAAATCAACACAACCTCCCCATCAGCAGTTACACCTTCTGGAAGTAATGGATTAGCAACAACAGCTTTGATTCTTGGAATTATCGGTGTTATTTTAAGCTGGATTCCTATTGTTAATGTAGTTGGATTAATACTTGACATTACAGCAGTAATTTTAGGTGCTATAGGTATGGTTAAAGCTAAAAAATCAGGAAAAGGAAAAGCAGTAGCTATAATTGGGATTATACTAGGAGTTATAGGAATTGGAATGTTCATATATATAGCTTTTGTAGTTGCTGCAGCTGTGAATACTATTAACAATTACCAAATTCCTCAGTAATCAAAATTTATGTTAGAATTTTTAAATCATAACATAATCACTTGATCTAAAAAATAAAAAAAGCAGTCTTGAATTTTTCAAGACTGCTTTTTTTATAAGTATTTATACCTGATATTTGAAAATTAAGTATTTTTACCCTTGATTGACCGAGAATTATTATTTTACTTTGTATTATACTAATATAATCATTGTTAATAAATAATAATTATGGATAATATTAACGAATTAATTTTAGCTGTGGAAAGAGAAAATAAATTAAGTTCCAAACCTATTTTACTTTATTTGACATGCATTTTTGCTGTATTTTTTTCAGTTGCTGGTTTGATAATTTCAATTCTATCTTATTTATTTACTAATGGAATCCACATTGGCGAAAGTTTGCTACTAGTTAAACCTTTGGTTTTTTATACATTTGGTGGTAAAACATTTATTATACTTAATATTTTTCTTTTTTTTATATCAATTGTTTCAATCTTTTTTCTTTGGAAAAAAAGTCATAAAGGACTTTGGTTATTTATATTGGCTCAACTAGCTTTGTCTATTATGCCTTTTTTCTTTCTAAAATGGGGTTTCTTGCCTTTACTTTCTAATTTATATCCAATTATTTCAATTTCTTTTGTTTTAATAATCTTGTTTTCTCTTAATTTTAAGAGATTATACTAAAAATATCCTTTATTTTATTGTTAAGTTCCATTTTGTTTAAGTGGAACTTTTTCATTTTTATTCCTATTTTTGCAAAAAGAATTTATGGCAGAAATTATCTTTATAATTATTGTATCAATATTAATATTTGATTTTATCCTCGACAGATATTTGGATAAGTTGAATAGTACACGTTGGAGTAATGCATTGCCTGTTGAGTTAGAAGGGATTTACGATGCGGAAAAATATAAAAAGTCGCAGGATTACGAAAAAGTCAAGCATAAATATTCACTTATTACCGATACTTTTGGACTAGTATTAATACTTATTATGCTTTTTTTTAATGGTTTTGCTTTAATTGATTCTTTGGCAAGAACATTTTCAAATAATTCAATAATTATATCTTTGGTCTTTTTTGGTATCATTGGTATTTCATTAGACCTTTTAACTACTCCATTCGATATATATGCAACATTCGTTATAGAGGAACGTTTTGATTTTAATAAAACTACAAAAAAAACTTATATCCTTGATAAGATCAAGGGATGGTTGCTTGGAGTATTGATTGGTGGTGGATTATTAGCTTTAATAATGTGGATATATGAAGTTACCGGAAGTTTGTTCTGGCTCATTGCCTGGGGTGTTGTTAGTGGATTTATGATTTTTATGGCTATGTTCTATTCTTCATTGATAGTGCCATTGTTTAATAAACAAAAACCACTGGAATCTGGAGAATTGCGTGATGAAATTGAAAAGTTTTCAATAAAAACAGGATTTAAATTAGATAATATTTTTGTTATTGATGGTTCTCGGCGTTCTACAAAAGCAAATGCATATTTCAGCGGTTTGGGGACTAAAAAGAGAATTGTGCTTTACGATACATTAATAAAAGATCATACTACTGAAGAACTTGTTGCGGTTTTGGCTCATGAAATAGGCCATTATAAGAAAAAACATTCATTAAAAGGAATCTTGATTTCCATTGCTCATACTGGTTTATTGTTTTTTATTTTATCTCTTTTTTTAGGAAATACTATGCTTGACAAAGCTTTAGGTGTTTCTATTAGTAGTTTTCATATTGAAATCATAACATTTGGTTTACTATATAGTCCTTTGTCATTGATATTAGGAATTGTAATGAATGTGTATTCCAGAAAAAATGAATATGAAGCAGATCGTTTTGCTAAAGAAAACTATGATGGCAAAGCATTACAAAAAGCTTTAATAAAACTGTCGGTTAACAACCTGAGCAATTTACGTCCTCACCCTTTGTATGTGTTTTTTCACTATTCGCATCCACCACTCCTCGAAAGAATAAAAGCCTTGGAAAAAGATGATGTATTATAAAGAATTAACTTTTACCAACCAACCTTGATATTTTTTTTAGAAGATCCGATTCGTTTATCGGTTTTATAACGTAATCGTCCATTTCTGCTTTTATAAACTGTTCGTTTTTTTCATTAATCGTATAACCAGTTATTGCAATTATTGGAGTTTTAATTTTGTTTGAAACCTCCCTTTTACGAATAATTTGAGCTGCTTCAAATCCATCCATCATTGGCATTTGACCATCTATCAATAAAATATCATATTTTTTCTTTTCCCATTTTTCTATAACTTCTATTCCGTTTTTAGCCAGATCAACCGTCCAACCCATAGATGAAAGAAAACTGTTTAAGTACATCCTGTTTATTGCATCATCTTCTGCAACCAAAACATTAATTGACTTTGGCAAAGTAGTAGTTTCTTCATTGTTTTTTTCTGAAAGGATTTCTTTGTTTTCAACAATCTTGATAGGTATTTGAAAATAAAAGCTTGTTCCCTTGCCATATTCGCTTTTAAATTCAATTTTTCCTCCAAGTAGTTCAATATAATTTTTTGTTATTGATAAGCCTAACCCTGTTCCGGAATGTAATTTTCTTGTAGAACTATCTATTTGAGTAAACGACTGAAATATTTTAGGAAAATCTTCTTGTTTTATACCTATTCCTGTATCTGAAACAGAAAATTGGAGAAATATTTGGTTGGTATTGCTTTTTAGTAAATCTATTTTTATTGAAATTAATCCCTCGTTGGTGAATTTTATAGCATTTCCTATTAGATTAGACAGGATTTGTTGTAATTTTTTACTATCTGTATTTATATATTCCGGTATTTCATCTGAAATAGTATAGTGCATTTTTAATCCTTGCTCTATTGTTCTATTTTCATAAATAGCAATTATCTGATTAATGAAGCTTTTGAAATGAAAATCATCATTGTTAATTTCAACTTTATTCGCTTCTATTTTTGATAAATCTAATATGTCATTCAATATCCCCATTAAATTATCGGATGACAAACTTATTGAATAAACAAATTTCTTTTGTTCTTCGCTAAGCTCGGTTTTTAATAATGTATTCGTTAGACCTACTATTGCATTGAGCGGGTTTCTTATTTCATGGCTGAGATTAGCAAGAAATTGTGATTTAACTTTAATTTGATATTCGGTTTCCTCAAATTTTCTTTTTAATTCTTCTGTTCTTAATCGTTCACTTATATCTCTGAAAAATGATTGAAAATAACCATTTGACATGAATTTTGAATTCATTTCAACAGGAATATAAGAACCATCTTTTTTCTTTAATTGTCTTGTATTAATTACATTTTCTCCTTTCTTTAGAAGTTCGTATTGGAGGGCATTCATTTTTAATTCTTCTTGAGTAAAAAGGTCAGCCATGTTCATCATCAATAGTTCCTCTTTTGAAAAACCTGTTAATTCGCATGCTTTAGAATTTACACTTATGAAATTTCCATCTAGATCACCCATAAAAATGGCATCTACCGCATGCTCTATTAACGATCTTAGTTTTTCTTCACTTTTGCGTAAGGAATTTTCTGCAATTTTGGTGTTTGTGATATGTTCCCATTCGCGTAATGCTCTTTTTATAGTATAAGGTAATTTATTAAATGCTTCAATTGATTTAACAATAAAATCTAATGCGCCTGCTTTAATTGCATCAACAGCTAATTCTTCATTTCCATAACTTGTCATTACTATTATAGGGATAGTAATAATACTTTTGTTTTTTGGGATTAATTCTATTGCATCACCATCAGGCAATCTCCAATCTGTTATTAAAACATCTGGTTTATTGTTTGCCAGATAAATTTTTGCTTCTGCCAGACTTTTAACAATGGTAAAACGAAATTCTTTTTCATTCCTGAAGCTTCTTGTTACAAGCTCAATATGAGCTAATTCATCTTCAAGTAAAAGTATTTCTATTTGTTTTTCTGACATCTTATTATAGTTATTACTTAATTAGCAGAAATATGCACATAACTGATAGATACTTTTCAAAGATAGTTAATTTCTTTGTAATTTGTATTATAAAAATAAAAAATCCATTTTTTTAAAAATGGATTTTCCTTTATTATCTTTAAATTGATTGATTTATAACGTAATTCCAACAAGCATATATACTTTTTCTGACTGAGGATTTACAATAAATTGCGCTTTAATTGGTAATTCAAATTTATCGGTTATTTTTATTGAACGATAACCTGTAACTCCAATATTAATAATACCAGGACCTGTCCCGTATGCATTCTCCATAGGTGTTCCCCCTACAAATAAATCCAGATTATTGTCTGCTACTGTAAAAGGATAAAGCAATTCAAAATAAGTTGAATAACGTTGATCTCCCCATTTTGAAGAATCTGTGGGATATTCAATTGCTGAATATTTATCATCTCCATAAACCCATGTGCTTGCTAAAACAGATATTGGAAAAGCATTAGGTGCCGTGTACTTTAAAAAGCCTTCGTAAATATGTCTGGTGTTTTCACTTTTGTAATTGAAATAATTATTTTCTGCCCAGTCGCCAGCCCAATAATAATCATAAACACCTATAGTGAAACTTTTAACAGAATATTGAGCATATAAATCTATTTCTTTATATGTTCCCATTAAATTTGTCGATCCCCACGCACCAATTTCAAAACCCCCTTTTATAAATGATAATGTTGGTTGAATATTAGGATTTAAATCAACAAGACCTCCCCTCCATACATAACTACTAACTATATCAGTTGAAACTTTTAGCGACTTTTCTTTTTTATCTTGTGCAAATAAAAAGTTTGAAGTACCTAATAATACAATAATTATAATAAATAAAGTAACACGTTTTCCCATAATAGAATAATTTTAAATGAATAATATGTTTTTTTACAATAATAAATTCATAACTTTGAACCACTTTTTTTATCATTCAAAGATAATCAAAAAATTATACTAAATTTCTATATGAAGACCAGAAATAAAATAATTCTACTTATTGCATTTGTGATAATTAGTTTTATTGTTTTTTTTATTTTAAACTTATACATCCAAAAAAAACAGAACAATATTTTCCTTGACTATAACAAGTTTGAACAGAAAACAATTGTTGAGTCGGTAATGAAAATCAAAACAGATTTTTTAACTGATATTTCTCAAGACTCAATAACCTGGAACGAAATATTAAGATATATTGAAAAAGACGATACAACCATAGTTAAAAAAAGTTTAACGCCTTTTATAAAAAATTATCACATAAACGCTATTTGGTTATTCGATTCAAATAAAAAATTAAGATTTTATATTGAAGATTTTATAAACGAAAAAAACTTCTCAAATTCAATAAATGCTGATGTTATTAATTCTTCATTGAATAATTCAAGAAATTGTAATTTTTATTTACTTTCTAAAGATAGCATTGTAGAGGTGGTTGGATCGCTTAATTTGCTTCCCAAAGTGGATTATTATGCTCCTGTTAGAAAATGGTATGTTTATGTTGGTAAGATATGGAAAGATGAAATTGTTGCTGATATGCAAAACCTTACCGGAAGCGATATTGCAATTCTGCCAACCAATCAGGATATTTCAACCAATTCATCAACCTCTGGAGTTTATTACGCCAAGAACTTATATGATTATAACAAGAAACCTTTGGTTAAACTGCTTTTTACTAAGCAAAACTTCTTTCTAGATTCATATAAAAAGGTTTCAACATTCTCAATATTGTTTTTTATTGCAATGGCTTTTGTTTTAATAATAATTTTATTTGTTTTATTCTATTTTTGGGTTAGTAAAC
Source organism: Marinifilum sp. (assembly GCA_020718065.1). Lineage (GTDB taxonomy): Bacteria > Bacteroidota > Bacteroidia > Bacteroidales > CG2-30-32-10 > CG2-30-32-10. Next base: position 8,904 of record DYDE01000101.1, read on the forward strand.
CTTTGTTTTTATTAACCAAAACATTAAATGATGAGGATACTTCAAGAATAAAAAAACTGATTTCTTATAAAAATGAGTTTGGGCAAATGGGCTTGCTTATTGATAGGTTTGTTCTACAAAAAAAAGAACTAGGTTATACTATTGAAAAACAACAAAAAACAGAAGAAATTCTTAAGAAAAGTGAAAACAAATTTAAAAATTATTTTAATTCTTCACTTATCGGAATGGCTATTGCTGACGAAAGCAATTATATAATTGATGCCAATAACAAATTTTGCAAAATACTTGGCTCTACAGTCGAAGAAATAAAAAAGAATACTTGGTACGATATTCTGGTTCCTGATGATATCAATAAAGACCGTAGATTATTTTATCAAATTATAAATGGAGAAATTGATACTCATTTTACAGAAAAACAATTTGTCAAAAAAAATAAACGAATTGCTTATGTAGAAATAGTTCTACAAACTATTAGAAAGATTGATAAAACCATTGACTACTATATTCTTCTTATACAAGACATAACAGACCGAAAACATTCCGAAGAAGCTCTTAAAGAACAATTCGATATCCAAAATGCACTTATTAACAACATTCCTGCATTGGTATATTTAAAGGACAGAAACCATTTTTATATTACAGGTAACAAGGCTTTTTCCGAAACGCTAGGAATTTCTTTAAAAGAAATAAATGGGAAAACAGCCTATGATTTATTTCCTTCTGAAGTAGCTGAAAAAATGGGTAAAGTTGATGAGGAAATTATTGTAAACGATTATCCAATACTTAATGTTGAAGATAAATTTATTTCAATTGATGGTAGAGAATTATGGCTTTCTACAAATAAGGCTCCTTATCACGATGCTATGGGTAAGGTTATTGGTATAGTTGGTGTTAGTGTTGATATTACTGATAAGAAAATCAGCGAAGAAGAACTTACAAAAGCTAAAATTATTGCAGAAAAAGCAAATCAGGCAAAATCCGATTTCCTTGCTAATATAAGCCATGAATTACGTACACCTTTAAATGCTATTATTGGGTTTTCCAAACTGCTCGATCGCGAAATTACAATTCAAAAACCCAAGGAATTTATTCAGACAATTCTGGCAAGTTCCAATTCTTTATTATTGTTAATAAATGATTTACTTGATTTGTCGAAAATTGAAGCCGGAAAATTTGAAATTAATTACAAACCTGTTTCTCTTAATATAATTTTTAAAGATATTGCCCAATTGTTTTCTTTTAAAACAAGTGAAAAACAACTTGAGTTTTATACAGAAATTGATGAAGGATTGGATTTCAAAGTTTTTATGGACGAAATAAGATTACGTCAAATTTTAGTTAATCTTGTTGGTAATTCTGTGAAATTTACAGACTCAGGTTATATTAAATTAAAAGCTGGTTTTAAGAAAAGTACAAAGAATGAAAATCTAACCGATATTATTATTGATGTTGAAGATACCGGCATTGGTATCCCTCCCGAAGAACAAAAGGGTATCTTTGAAGCATTTCACCAAAAAAGTGGTCAGAGCTTTAAAAAATATGGTGGAACTGGCTTGGGACTTTCAATTTCAAAACGATTGGTTGAAATGATGGGGGGGTCTATTTTGGTTAAAAGTGCAGAAAATACAGGTACAACATTTCGTATTGTAATTCCTGATGCCCTTATTTCAATAAACGAATTCGAAACTGATACTATTGACTCTTATGCTTCTAAATCGAAAACTAAAAACAATGAATTGCTTATTGTAAATTCTAGGAATTTTGATGTCTCTATGTTTTTTCAGCTTCCTAAAAACAATAATCTTAGGATGATCGAATCTAAAGATATTACTGATACATTTATTAATGAACTTATTGTTAAACCAGATTTTATTGATGGAGAACAAACAAAACCCGATATTGTTTTTGTGTACCTTTCTCACTATAATTTAAGAGAATTGAGTTTTTTACGAAAATATCTCAAAATATCTGTTTTGTCTGTAATCCCAATTATAGCTATCACTCCTGTCGATTACAATGTAGATATACAGCTCTTGAAAGAGAATGGAATTGATAGCATATTAAGAGAGCCATATAGCAAAGCAGAAATTCATCAGGTTATTAAAAAATATATGTATGTTAAACATTCTCTTAGTAAAGATGGAAATAATCTTTTTGATTTTAGTGCAGAGTTAAATGAAAAGATGTTTAAAAACATGTCTACCGAATACCTTGAAGATATTTTAAAAATAATTGAAGAAGAATTATTACCAGAATACTTTCAAATCGTCAGAACCTCTAAAATTAATCAAATCAAGAGTTTTGCTTCTAAAATTAAAGATTTTGGTGAAGAAAAACAAATAAATATTCTTATTAAGTTTGGCGACGAATTACTAAAAGAATCTATCAGCTTTAATATTACTAGAATTAAAATGATTTTAGAACATTTTCCTGAAATTGTTAATTACATTTCAGCTTTTTTCAAACATAACAAAAGTATCAAAGAAAAATAATTCTTTAAAGTTTTTTCTATTTGTTAATGTACCATTTAGCAAATTGAAATATGAATTTATTTATAAACCATAAACTATAAACAATGTATTCAAAACTTCAAAATGCCGAAAAACAATTTCTTATTCTAATTGTTGACGATGTAGAAGAAAATGTTCAATTGTTAGGCAATATTTTTCAAGAACATAATTATGATGTTTCTTTTGCATCCAATGGTAGATACGCACTTGATATTTTAGAAACAGAATCACCCGATTTAATTATGCTAGATATAATGATGCCCGATATGGATGGTTTTGAAATATGTGAAAAAATTAAAGAAAATCCCAGAAATAAAGATATTCCTATTATTTTTCTTACTGCAAAAACACAGCAGGAAGATATAATTAAAGGTTTTGAAATGGGCGCTGTTGACTACGTTACTAAACCTTTCGAAATAAATGAATTGATTGCCAGAGTCAATACTCATTTGAGCCTTAAACAAGCTAAAGATGAATTACAGGATTCTAATCTTACTAAATCTAAGTTTTTTTCTATTATTACCAACGATATTAAAGACATTCTACTCGGAATTAGAAGCTGTTCCTCTTTTATGTTGCAAGAAATTAATTCAAATGATTTTGAGAATGTTACCAAGTATGCTAAAATATTGAATGATGATTCTTCTAAACTATACGAATTTACCGAGAATATTATTGAATGGGCAAATATTCAAAGCAATAATTTTGAAAGCACCAATAAAAAAATAAAAGGTATTGATTTAGTTAATGACACAATTAAAACCCTTAATAAGGATATGATTGCCAAACACATTGTTGTAGAAAAAAATATTGATGAAAATATTACTATTGATTCTGATTTAAAAGCAATATCAACAATACTTAATAAACTTTTAAACAATGCAGTTAAATACTCTAATAAAAATGGAAAGATTGCTATTAATCTAATTGATAAAGATAAATATATTGAGGTTAATGTTGTTGACAATGGTGTTGGAATTGAAGCAACAGTCGCCAGCAAGCTATTTCGCCTCGATACTCCTTACCCAAAAACAACTGGAACAAACAATGAAGGTGGCACTGGACTAGGGCTTATTATTTGTAAATCTTTAATTGAAAAAATTGAAGGCAAAATTTGGCTCGAAAGCAAAAAACACAAAGGAACTACTGTAAATTTTACAATACCTAAATCAAAATAATTTTCATTAGTTTTTAATCAATGAATTCCTCAAGGCTCTGCATCGGGGTTATTCATTTTATTCTTATTTGTTTAGGATAAATCTAACAAAGTAATTTTGCATTAATTATTTTAGGACAATTCTAAAAATACAAAAAAAAATAGTTCCTCCCACAGATTTCTCAAATATTCGCTGAGTTATTATCAATACGTTGTGTTATTTATTTTGCGAAAACCTGCGAAATCTGCAGGAGAAACTTAATTTTTAGAACCCACCTAAATTTAAATTATTTAGAAGTGATATTCGATTTTTTGATTTGTAATGAACTGTATTTATTATGTGCAATATAATGAATTCAATAAAGTATGTTATTTATTCAATATTTATAAGTTTAAAATTGAGTCGATCGTTTTATTATTTCTTAATGTTTTTTTTTCAGTTTTTCTTGTTTTGATAAAAACGTTTTTATAAAGTGAAAATACGCTTTCATAAACTAGAAATACTTGATTATAAATTCACCTTGTGTATTAAATAAAAACATTATAGATTTGTATTTTGAATTTAATGTATATTACTGCTGACTGGTTTTATTTTTTAAAATTCATTTCTTTATAAAACAATGCAAACTTATAGAAAAAGCTAAATATGTAAAACATCAATAAAGGAGTTACATATAAAAATACATGCCAATCAAAATTTCAAATTACTGAATGATGAAATTATTATTAACACAACATATAATAATACAAAAATCGAATTACAAACTAAATTAAAAAGACTAAAATGAAAAAATTATTATTACTTAGCCTTGCACTTTGCTTAAGCTATTTCTCAAATGCACAAAAAAAGGCAGTTATTCCATCTCATCTGCTAAACAAATCAGAAAATACGATGGAAACCTTAAATGGAGATGAAATACCTCTCATTATTAATGAAACTAACCAGTATTTAAAATCAAAACCTTCAAAAGATTTGGGTTTTGAAATCGGTAATACATGGTACGATTTGCAAAGTAATGGAAACAATGGCAATCGAATGCTGGTATTTCCTGATGGAAGTATAAATGCTGTTTGGACGTTCAACCCCACTGCTTCTACTGGTACTACCTATCCAGACAGGGGAACAGGTTATAATAAATCAACAAATGATGGTGTAAGCTGGTTGCCAAACCCTTCAGTAAGAATTGAAGGTACTACAACAAAAACAGGTTGGCCTAATATTGGGAAATTAAATAATGGTTCACTTGTAGTTGCGTCTCATGGATACAGTCCAACTCAGGGTGCTTTTAGTAAATCTACGAATAGTGGTACAACTTGGGCTACTTCTCAATTGGGTGGACCAACATTGGGATTGGTATGGCCACGGATGCTTACTAATGGAAATACTATTCATGTTATTGGACAAACAGCTACAACTACTCCTTATCAAGGATTTGATAAAGGAGCTTTAGTTTATTTAAGGTCAACTGACGGAGGATCAACTTGGTCAAATCCAGTAATTCCAACTGGCATAGATGTTTCTAATTATTTGAATACAATAGGATTTAATGATAAGTATTCTATTGCTTGCAAAGGAGATACTATAGCAATAGTTTATGGTGAAGGTTTTAGAACTCCTTGTCTTGTTAAATCTACCAATAATGGCACATCATGGTCTTATAGAGAAATATTGCATTTGCCTATTCAGAAATTCAATACCGAAGGGACAGCTATTTATGACATAAATGGTGACTCTCAACAAGATAATGTATATTCTACAGATGGTGTGAACTTTGTTATGCTTGATAGTTATGGAAAAGCTCATGTCTTCTTTGGAAGAATGAAACATACTGACGATGGTGCTGGTGCTGGAAGTCAATATTTTCCTTATACAGATGGAATATATTATTGGAATGAAGATATGTCAACAATTAATTATGATTACAAATGGACGAATACCAATGGAACGAGTACATATGAAGGCATTCCCGATACTGTTAATTTTCCTATCATAACAGAAATTGTTGACTTAAATAACAATGGTATTATAGATTTGCCTGACAATGGCGCAAACATTCCATTCGGATATTATGGCTGTTCTTTGAGCTCACACCCTAATGCTGTTATCACACCTGAAGGAGCAATTACTCTTTTTTACTCAAGTATTGTTGAGGGAACTGATGGTACTGTTGGCTCAGAGCATAGAGCTTTTAGAAATATCTGGGAAATACATAAACTTGTCGGCGCCCCTAATTTTACTTGGTCTATTCCAACTAGAATTGTTGAAGATGATTTTACCGAAGAAGTTTTTCCTTGTGTAAGCCCCGTTTTAACTAAAACTGGTAATAATTATAAAGCACATTTATGGTATCAGGCAGATGGTTTTCCTGGTAATGCATTGTTCCCAACTGGTAATCCACATCCAGTTTCTGAAAATATAATTTATTATGTAAAGTATAGTTTGATTCCAGTTAACACAGATGAGATCAATATTGCAAAAACAGCACCTGTTGTTTATCCAAATCCTGCATCAGATAATGTAGTTATTGCTTATAATTTAACAGACGCTGCAAATGTATCAATAAGTATTTATAATATGGTTGGACAAGAAATAATGACCACCAATGAAAATGTTTCAGTGGGTGAAGTAAATGTTAATTTAAATATTGAAACATTACCCAAGGGAATTTATTTTATAAAATCTGACATTGGAGCTCAATCCTATATTAATAAATTAATTGTAGATTAATATTTTTCAATTTTAAACAAAAAAACCTCAATATATATTGAGGTTTTTTTTGTTATATATAAATTACAAACAATTAATAAAAATTATAATATCGAAATTTCCATATTCGATTCTTTGGTACCTCTTAATTTTACAATAATTAGTGTTTGCAAGAAAACTCAGTGTCAGATAAGAAAACGTCAAGAATGAG
>DYDE01000102.1 GCA_020718065.1 Marinifilum sp.
TAGTGTTATTTATTCTGCGAAAATTAGCGAAATCTGCGGGAGAAACTTAATTTTCAGAACCCTCCTTAAATCCTGATATAAATTTATAAAAAGATTGAATCTATGTAGCTGCATAGTAGCGGACTATTTGCAGAATAAAGAACAAACCAATAAAACCGCATAGTGGCGACCTATAATTGAATGTGTATAGTTGACTTGTTTATTTGTCTTCAATTCCCTGAAAGCCAATTCAAAAAATCACTGGCTTTTTCTTTACTGATGGTGATCGTGCCTTTGAATGGAATGGAAAGTGTCAGCGAAAGCTTACGTGCAAAATATTGCGATGCTTCTTTGATAGCTTTTCTATTAACAATGTTCTGTCTATTTGTTCTATAGAAATATTCTGGTGCAATTTTTTCTATTTCCTCCAATGTTTTGTTGATGATGTATTGTTGGTTGTCAAAGGTAAGAATGTATGTAATTTCATTTTCTATATAAAAGACAGCCACCTCCTCTAATTTAATGGGTATTATTTTATCTTTATAATAAACCAAAACCGCTCCTGTTTTGTGATTTTTCTGTCTGTCGAGCATGGCTATCATTTCTTCTATATGAAAACTATCTTTTGAAAAGGTTTGCTTCAAATTTTCATACTTACTTATTGCTTCAGCGATAGATTTTTCTGAAAATGGTTTTAAAATATAATCGATGCCATTTGTTTTGAAAGCATTCAATGCGTATTCGTCAAAGGCGGTGCAAAAAATAACAGGAAAATTACTTTCTACAGCTTTGAATATTTCAAAACTCAATCCATCTCCCAATTGAATATCACTAAATATCAAATCGATATGCTGTTTGTTTTTGTTAAAAAAAACAACAGCTTCTTTCACCGATTTCAATATTGTAACAATTTCAGCATTTGTTTCTACTTTCAGAATTGTTTCTACCAGATCTAATGCTGTCAATTCTTCATCTTCTATGATTACAATTTTCATGGGGAAAGAATTTTAATACTTACACAAAATTTGTTTTCATCTTGTTTGATAATGATATCATTATTCGTTAATATCTTGTACCGCTCCGATAAATTTGCAAGTCCCAATCCCGTGCTTGCTTCTGTTGTCGATTTCTTTTGAATATTATTACAGACAGTTATCATCCCGTCAAGATAAGAAACTTGTACGAAGAGCGGTGTTTCTATGGTCAATGAATTGTGTTTTATTGCATTTTCCAACAACAACTGTATTGAAAAAACGGGAACAAAACCAGTGGCTTTGATTTTGTCTGGAATAGCAATATCAAATCCCAATGATTTGCCAAAACGAATCTGTTGCATTTCCATATAATCAAAACATGATTTTATTTCTTCTTCTAGCTTAACAGTGTTTGTATTGCTGGATGATATAGAAAATCGGAGAAAATCGGAAAGTTTAACAAGATAATCTTCTGCCACCAGCGGATTTTTTTTAATAAGTGTTTTAAGTATATTTAATGAATTAAATAAAAAATGAGGATGTATTTGTTGTTTCAATTGCTGATAATACGCTTCTGTGTTTTTAATTTTGAGTTGTGCGTTCTCCAGCTCTATTTTGGTTTTCTTGTCTTTTAAAAGAATGATTTCCTGAATTATTAATATAATAGTATTGAGGAAAAAACAAAGAATTATAGGAGCAGAAGTAGGTTCTTCCGGTGGTTTAGGCATATTGGGATAATGTTGATCTGGATACCATGAGGCAAATGAATTTACAAACAGTATTAATAAAAGAGAAAATGAAATCACAAACAAATAACTGCCCAGATACCTGAATTTGGTTCTGAATTTTTCGTTGCGAGATTTTTCGCTAAAATAAACCAGCAAAATATTAATGATCCAAATCATCAATAAAATCAAGCATGCAAACAAATAGGCTTTCAAGAATAAAAGAAAGGGAAAACTGAAACGCAAAAACATAGGCATAACAATCAGCACTCCTATCACAGGAGAGGTATAAAGTGCCATGCGAATAAGGTTCGAAATTAATGGATTTGACTTCATACTATTGCAGATTTTATAATAACAAAATTACTTTTTTAAAGACAATTAGCAATAAGATTTTCAGTGAAACCGATTTTATTTAAATTGAAAGGGACAAAAAACAGGGTGAAGCATTAAAAAATAGAAATTTCAATGTAAGACATCCAGGTTTAGCTATTTAACTTTAGAACTTTTTATTTATTTTTATATTTTTTTTGCCAACTGCTATTTTATACTTAAAATTGCAGATAGGACTATTAAAACAATTGGTGCACCAATTACCACTTATCTATGGAATGCAGGATTAAACATTGGCTATTATTACGGACTGTAAATTTTCAACAAAAAATATAAACCTATAAATCCTTATAAAATGAAAAGTATATTTAGTTTATTACTTATTTTTCTTTGCTTTGAAGTGTTTTCACAAGAAAAGAAAGAAATAATAGTTAAAACAGAAGTTAGCGAAGCAACTGTTTTTATTAATGGAGCCCAAATAGTCAGAAATAAAACAATTAATATAGTCAATGGTAAATCGTTTATTAAGTTTGTTGGCTTATCTCCATATATTGATCCCAAAAGCATTCAAATTAAAGCAAATGGTGACGTTATAGTATTGTCGGTAAACCACCAATTCAACTATATTGATAGTGTTTCTCATACAAAAGAAATAGAAGAATTAAATAACAAAGCTAAAGTTCTCGACAATAAATTGATACTTGAAACTGCAAATAATGAGATTCTTAAAGAAGAACTTATATTTTTAAAAGACAATAGAAATATTGGTGGAAAAAACCAAGAGGTTAGTTTAATTAATCTAAAAGAAACAGAAAACTATTATAAAGAAAAGATTTCATCAATAAAAATGAAGGAAATTGAAATAAACAATACCATTGAAAAAATATTAATTGATAAAACCGCACTTGATAAACAAAGACTACAAATTACCACAAGCAAGCAAACACCTACAAGCGAAATAGTTGTTGAAATCGATGCGAAAAGCCAAAATAAATGTGAATTTGAATTATTGTATTTTGTTAACAATGCTGGATGGTATCCCACTTATGATATCAGAGTGAACAGTATTGACAAACCAGTTGATTTAACATATAAAGCAAATATTCAACAAAATACAAAAGAAGAATGGAAAAATATTAAACTTATCCTTTCATCTTCGAATCCTAATATGGGCAGTGTTGCTCCAAAATTACAGACCTATTATTTGAATTACTATTCTGTTCCTCCCAAATACACCAACATCAGTAATCAGGTTTCGGGCAGGATATTAGATGCAAAAACATATGAAGCACTTCCTTATGCCAGTATAATTATTAATGGAACAACAATTGGAACTGTATCTGATATGGATGGTAATTTTTCATTATCAATTCCTAATAATAACAGTGAATTGAAAATATCTTCCGTTGGGTATTTAACGCAAACCGTACTTATTAACAACCCCAATATCACAGTTTATCTCGAACCCTCAACTGCAAAACTTAGTGAGGTTGTGGTATTATCCAAAAAAAAATCATTATTTGAATCTTCAAAGAATAAAAATGATGGGGTTGTAGAATCAAATAAACCAAGTGCAACTATTCCTGTTGTTCTGAATGAAAGACAAACCTCCTTTGAATTTGAAATCAAAACACCCTATACTATTAATTCTGACAACAAAAACATAACGGTATCTATTGAGAATTACGCTTTAGATGTTAATTATGAATATTTTTGCGTCCCCAAAATTGATAATGATGCTTTTTTGGTTGCTAATATAATCAACTGGGAACAATATAATTTACTTGAAGGGGAAGCAAATGTGTTTTTTGAAAACACATTTGTTGGCAAAACAATTTTGGACACAAGATATATTTCTGATACATTAAGCATCTCTTTAGGGCGCGATAAAAATGTTATTGTTAAAAGGGAAAAGCTTAAAGAATATACTACCAAACAATTTTTAGGCAATAAGAAAGAAGAAACCAGAGCCTGGAAAATAAGTGTTAAGAATAATAAAAACCTGCCGATTAATATGATCCTTTTTGATCAGGTTCCTGTGTCAACCATCGAGGAAATAGAAGTTAATATTGATAATATTTCTGGAGCAGTTTTAAACAAGGACAAAGGTGAGGTAAAATGGAAATTTAATCTCGAACAATCTGGCAAAAAAGATTTTGAACTAAAATACAAAGTTAAATATCCAAAAGATAGAACTTTGACAATTGAATAAAAAATAGAATTAATTATTAAAACAGATAATAATAGTACCTGCTTCTGTTATAAAAGAATACAACTACTGTTCCATCAGATCAATTAATTGTACAAGAACAATTGATCGTTTGTTTTTCTTAAGAATAGTAAATGTGTAATCGTCAATTGAAATTTTATCATTTACATTTGGGATTTTTCCGATTTTTAATATCAGGTAACCTGCAAGGGTTTCATATTGTTCATCTTTTTCAATAGGGTGGGGTAACATTTCATTAATGTTATCGAGCGTTGAGGATGCTACAACATTGTAGGTTTTGTCTCCGATTTTTTCAACAAATGGTATTTCATTATCATACTCATCCTGAATTTCACCTACAAGTTCTTCAAGTATGTCTTCCATCGTTATAATGCCTTCCGTACCTCCATATTCATCCACAACCAAAGCCATTTGCTGGTGTTTTGCCTGAAACTCATTTAGAAGTTGACCAATACGTTTTGTATCAGGCACAACAAGCATTGATCGAATTATGTTGCGAATGTTTAGAGGTTCTTTTTTCCTTGTAGAAAGCAATATGTCTTTAAGATAAACAACCCCTATGATATTATCAAGGCTGTCCTCATAACAAGGTATTCGGGAATAGCTTTCATCAATAGCCTTGTTCAACATTGCTTCATTAAATTCATTTACATCCAATGCAAATAATTGCATTCTTGGTACCATGATTTGTTTGGCCGTTTGCTCCGAAAAATCAAAAGCATTTTTAATGATCTTATATTCAGCTGCATCAATTTTACCACTTTCCTGCCCTTGCTGAACCAGGTATTTTAATTCTTCACTACTATGAACATCGGCACCTTTTACAGCAGTAATTCCGATGACTTTTAAAACCAGATTTGCTATACTATTTAATACCCATATTACTGGTTTAAATACTATAAAGAAAAACTGTAAGGGGTATGCAATGAAAAATGTTGTTTTTTCAGAACGCTGTATTGCTAATGATTTTGGTGCAAGTTCTCCAAATACAATATGTAAGATAGTAATAATGCCAAAAGCTACAGGCAAGGCAATATTATGTGCTAATTCTGGATTTGCACCTAAGCCAAACAGATCCATTATTCTAATGATTATTTTAGACACTACCGGTTCTCCAATCCATCCCAAACCCAAACTTGCTAAAGTAATACCAAGTTGGGTAGCAGCCAGATAACCATCGAGGTGTGATACAATGTGTTTAGAAAGTATGGCAATTCGATTACCCTCATTCACCTTTAATTCTAATTGAGAAGCTCTTACCTTAACAATTGCAAATTCTGCTGCTACAAAGAATCCATTTAAAAAAACCAATAAAAATGTAATGAAAATATCTAAAATCATAATTCTTTTTCATAAAAAATATGCCACAAAGCTACAAAAAAACATAAGTTAATAGATTAAAAATGTTTCTTTTTCAACTTAATATGATAAAATATTTTTAGTGGAAATTTAATGTTTTAGAGAATATAGCTTATAGCTTTAAAAATTTTTATAGCTAAGTTCTAATTTATACAGCAAAATTTAAATGAAAAAAAAAATGAACCACATTAATACTTTGTTTGCCTCAGATTTCACAAATTATCACAGATTTATCTGCGTAAATCTGTGTAATCTGTGGCGAATATTTCCCATTAATTTTTTTACAAAGAAACTATCACAAATCTATGTAGTGTTTGCAAGAAAACTCAGTGTCAGATACGAAAACGTCAAGAATGAGGCTTTCGTAGTTTTGAAAATCATGGAGTTTACATGGGTAAACGACTGTTTTCAAAACAAGAATAACGAAATTATGGCGTTTTCTTGCTGACACTATGTAAATATGTGAAGCATCTTCACTATGCCTTCTTTAATATTAGGAAATCCTATCTATGTGGTTAAATAAATGAACAATAAGTGTATGTTTGTTAGCAATTAAAAAATTGCGGTTAATTATAGAATTAAGCTAGAAAAAGCAATTTTTAGAATTCCTGTTAAATGAATCAACTATTCCTTGTGGATAACACCATTAAAAGTATCCATATTGGTTTTAACCCGATAATAGTAAACTCCATTGCTAAGAGAACTCAAATTCTGATGAATTTCAACTTTACCCGATGGCTTATATCCTAAATCGTAAGTCTTAAGCTGTTGCCCCATCGTATTATATATCTCTAAATAAACATTGGAAGAATTGGGAAGTGCAAAATGAATGTTCACAAAATCCTTAAAAGGATTGGGGTAAACAGATTTGCTTTCAGGATATTGATTGTCATTAACAGAAGACGGTCCTGCCCAACCAGCTATTCTTGCAAGCAACCACCAGAAAGCATTGCCTTTTAGCACACAATTTAGTTTTGCCTGAGATGGATCGTCGCTATGAGCACATTCCGAGCAGGCATTCAAATCTGTAACATATTGGTGGGTAGGATGAGCAGTAACCCATTCTGTTCCCCAATTTGGACCACTCCACGGATTGTTACAGCTAGGGTCATAATTAAGACCATCGAGTGCACACCACTCCATATAACTTTGAGTCCCTTCTGGTTTGTAACTTTCAATATCTGCAAAATCAAAAAGAATTTTGTTATTTGTAACACAATAGTTTCTTATCAAATTGTTCATCAGATTTAAATTACCACCAGCACCTCCGCCATCAAGATGCCCGGTCATATAAACAAATTTTACTGAAGGATAAGTGGTTTCAAGCACAGACATTGCGTTTAAATAAGCATTAATTCCTGATGTTGTATTATCGCTTACGCCACCACACCACGACCATATTACAACATTTCTGTCGCATCCCGAAGTATTAAGCAATGTTACAGTGGCATCTCGCCATGTGAGGTCTCCATTATGCCCCAGATCCGATGCCCCTGGAATACCATAATCATTTAAAAAAATACCGGCATGATAGCCATTACTCGTCGAACTATATGTATATACCCCGCCATGTGTAACCGCAATACCAGCCAAACCACTAATTGGCTGGCTGCCATGTGATGTATGCTGATAAGCAACCTTTAAATTAGTTTTGGCTGTTGTAATCCAATTTGCCGGAACATTAGTTAGGTCTGTACACAAGTGGTTAATAATAATTCCTTGCGAAAATAGCTGCAAACTAAATAGTATAGCAACTAAAAAAATCATTTTTCTCATATGAAAGTGTTTTAGTTAATATTGAAATTAATTAAGAGGGCTTCTGAAAATTAGATTTTTTGAGGCGGACAATATTTTAAAATAGGAGTTTACTGATGTAAATAAAGATTTTAAAATTGAAGTCCAACGAAGAAAAAGTAGTTTTCAGAAGTCCTGTTAATTGATTATAAAGATATAAATAAAATAATATAAAAACAAAAAGAAAATAGGAATATTTAACGCTACTTGCTTTTATTTCTAAACTAGCTTGGTTTTAAGTTGTAAGGGCTTCTAAAAATTAGATTTTCTGAGACAGACGATATTTTAAAACCAGAGTTTACTTTAGTAAATGCGCTGTGCTGAGCCTGTCGAAGTAAGGATTTTAAAATTGAAGTCCAATGAAGAAAAAGCAATTTTTAGAAGTCCCTATATAATATTCATACCAATAACAAAGTATTGCAATTTGCTTTAGTTTTATGAATAGATATTACCAAATCATTGATACTTGATTGAAAGTAAATTACATTTTGAGGAATGTCAATATTAAAATGATTTTCTAAATAAAACAAAAGAATTGAAAATTCCATCTCATTCAATCCTAAATCATTGCAAAATACAGCGCTATTATGAATTAATTCCTTTTTTACTCCCAACTCTTTTGTAAGAGTTTTATAAATGATGTTGTATATTAATGAATTGTTCATTTTTTAATTTAGTTTGTTATATTAAAGTCTTGATTTAACGATATTCTTTAAATCAAAGTGTGAAGCTTCTGTTCTTCACACATTGATTTATTTCAGTTTTTTTTAATCTATTGACAATTCCACTTTGTTTTGTCTTTTTGTAAACAAAGCTTTCATTTTCTCTTTCAACCTCTCCGCCATATAATAAACCACAGGCACAATCAGCAAGGAAAGAAACAAAGAACTTGATAAACCACCTATCAGTACCCATGCCAATCCGTTTTTCCATACAGAACCTGCACCAGTTGCCAAAGCAATAGGCATCATTGCAATGATCATCGAAAAGGTAGTCATCAGTATAGGGCGTAAACGCACTGCAGTTGCTTTTAATAAAGCTTCAACAATAGATTCCCCTTCCTTCCTGAGCTTATTTGTAAAATCGACAACTAATATAGCATTCTTCGAAACCAAACCTATCAACATAATAAGTCCCATGATGGTTACAATACTTAGCGTACTTCCTGTTAAAGCAAGTGCCAATAATGCACCAATAATAGCTAAAGGTATTGTAAATAAAACTACCAAAGGATAGAGATAGGATTGATAAAGAACAACCATCAGCAGATAAACAAAAACAATGGAGGCCAGCAAAGCAAACCCCAAACTTCCAAAGGAATCAGATTGTGCTTTTAAATCTCCCTCATAGGATATGGTCACCTCTTTTGGAAAAGAAATTTTATCCAATCTTGTCTTTATGTTATCTCCCACATCACCCAAAGTTCTGCCATAAACCTGCGAAAACACCGTATTGCATAAGACCCTGCTGTTTCTTTCAATTCTCGATGGAGCAACATTATCGCAAATATCTGCAAATTGCTCCAATCGGATAATTTGACCATTATTGTTCAAAAATGTTAAAGCTGCCACATCTGAAATATCTTTGCGGTTAAACTGATCAAATTTTACATTAATATCATATTCGTATTCTTCTCCTCTGAATTTCGAATCGTGATTTCCACTAAATGCCACCTGCATTGTTGGTCCAACAACATCCATACTTAGACCCAAATCAGCCATTTTCTTTTTATCAATATTTACCAGTAGCTCTGGAGTGGATTCTCCAATGGAGAGTTTTACATCCGAAGTACCTGTTACTTTTTTTACTTCACCCAGTACAATTTCTGCATATTTCGAAAGGGTGTCCGGATTTTGACATTTTACTGCAATCTGTACTGGCACCTGATCGGATCCACCTATCGGACTGACTATGCTGGTTACAAACTTAACCCCGGGCACTTTAGAAGCAAGTTCATTTTTTATGAGCTGGGCATAAACTGAAGCATTGTATTTTCTTTTATCCTTACCCACCAGTTTAATAGAAATCTCAGCTTTATTCGCAGCTGATGAAATATCAACGAAATCCGAAGTTCCTCCTATTTGAGTTGAAACACTCGTAACCTCTGGTTTTGATTTAACAATTTGCTCTACCATGCGAACCACCTTATTTGTTTGCTCAAGAGTGGAATTTTTTTGTAATTCCATTTGTATAATAATTTCTCCTCTATCTCCCATATCAAAAAACTCCGAACCGATAAACCCAAAAGATATGAGAGAAACAGAACTAAAAAACAAGATAGTAATTGCAGTCATAGTAATGAGCTTATGACGAAAGGTCCATCGTTGCATTTGTTGTAACCACCCTGCAAAACGATCAATCAAATGTTCAAAAAAATCTACAAACCACTTCATAAACGATTTGCTTTTCATCTTTTCCAGTTTAGATATTCTTGAAGCCAGCAATGGAGTGAGTGTAAAAGAAACAAATAAACTTAAAAGCGTAGCAACTACAATAACCAGTGCGAACTGACGAATTACTGCAGATACAATATTTTCTGCAAGCGACATTGGTAAGAAAACAGCCACATCAACCAGGGTGATAGATAAAGCTGTATATCCAATCTCGTTTCGGCCGGTAATGGCTGCTGTAATCTTATCTTTTCCCTTTTCTAAATGACGATAAATATTTTCTATCACCACAATTGAATCATCTACCAGAATCCCAACAGATAGCGATAATGCAAGCAAAGACATCATATTGAGAGAAAAACCCAGTAAATACATGGCAATAAAAGTAGATATTATTGAAGCTGGTATCGCAATAATTATAATAAATGAATTTCGGAGACTATGTAGAAAAACCAACATTACCAAAGCAACAAGTAATATCGCAAAAAACAGATCTTTCATAACAGCATCAGCTGATTCAAGCGTAAATATAGATTGGTCACTTAGAACACTAAATTTTAAATTCTGTGATTTATACAATTCCTCTAACTGCGCCAGTTTTTTGGTAACCTGTTTGCTCACTTCAACCGTATTTGCATCACCCTGTTTTTTTACCTGCATGGCAATTACATTTACTCCATTGTTTCGGTAAATGTTTACTGTTTCTTTTTTAGAATCAACTACATCTGCAACATCCTTTAATAAAACAGCTGAGTTGTTCTCATCATTTGCTATTACCAGATTTTCAATATCTGTCACATTTTTATATTTTCCAGATAATCTAATTTGCATTTGCTGCGATACATTCTTTATTTTGCCAGTCGGAAAATCGGCGTTGGAAGATAATACAGCTTGTGTTACTTGCAAAATAGACAGTTTGTAATTTTCTAATTTTGCTGCATTCACATTAACACAGATTTCTCTTTCATCGCCACCAGTGATTAAAATTTCACCAACACCTTTAATGCCATTTAATTCTGGACTAATTCGATGCTTTACAAAATCATATAGCTCTGTTGTATTTGTACCAGATGAAACGGCAATATTCATGATCGGAAAATCACCCATACCAAAATTAGAAATTGTCGGTGTCAACACATCTTCAGGCAACTGGGATTGTATGGCATTGACCTTACGCTGAACTATTTGTAAAGTATTATCAAGATCAGCAGATGGTTTAAACTCCATAATTACGTATGATACATTTTCCTGAGAGGTAGATTTAATATTATCTATATCTTCGGCTGTAGAAACAGCATCTTCTATTTTTTTTGTAACCGAATTTTCAACTTCAGTTGAAGATGCACCTGGATAAAATGTTACAATTGCTACTACAGGCATAGAAAAATTAGGAAACAATTCATAATTCAATTGTCTGTAACAATAGGTTCCCAAAAAAGCCAAAATGGCAAAAATGACAACAATCAATGTGGGACGTTTGATCGATAATTCTGTGATGTTCATTTTTTTCTGTTTTAAAAGTTTAAACTATTTTGTACTACCACATTGGCATTGTCTTCCAGATTTATTTGTCCTGAAAGCACAACTATTTCGCCTTCAGTAAGTCCATTTGTAACAATTGCTTTATTATTGATAATGGATGAAATAGTTACCGGGCATAATTTCACTTTATTGCCAGAAACCACATATACCATTGGTTTAATAATACTCCCAACAATACAATTGCGTGGAATAACAAGGCTTTTTTGAGCTGACTTTTCAATAAATACACTCCCTTCTATGCCCGCAATTAATGGCTTTTCAGACTTATTGATTACTTCAATTTCTACAAGATATCGTTTTGAATTATCAGGTTTAACACCTTTTACTTTGATGGTTCCGGAATAATAAATATCAGGATACAAAGTAGTTGAAAGATTTACCTTTTGTCCAAGGCTAACAGAAGTAAGATCAGTTGCAGTGAACCTGGCTTTAAATTTCATTTTACGGATATCAATAATATCTGCTACAGGGCTGCCTGGGGCTAAAAGACTTCCTTTTTCGACATATCTTTTACTGATTATACCTGAAACTGCAGCCTTTATTTTTGTGTTTTCAAACTGTTTTTTGATGGTAAAATAGTTTGTTTTTGCATTTTTACAGGCCAGTTTGATCTCTTCCATTTGTTGCTCTGAAACAGATTCACCAGTACATAAGTTTTCGAAACGTTTTAAGTCGTTTTGAGCCTTTAAATAAGCTGCTTCTGCGGTTTCTAGCTGATATCCCAGCAATTCATTATCTAGTATAGCAATAGTTTTTCCTTCTGAAACAAAATCACCTTCATTAAAATAAAAAGAAATAACCTTCCCCTGCGATTCTGATGAGATAGTAACTTCGCAATTGGGTTCAAATGTTCCACTATATGAAAAATCCTGGTTAACTTCTTCATATTGCACACTTGCTGTTGTTATTGGTATGGCTGATTTTGTCTTATTTACCATCGTAATTTCATTATTTTGTTTTTGTTTAACAGCATATAGTTTATAAACTATTCCTGCAACGATAATTACTAAAAAGAGGATGATGCTGATTTTTTTTATTGTTTTCATAGCTTTATTCTTTTTTACTGTCTTTTTAATTGTTTACTTTTTGAATTCCATTTTATGGTTGAAATAAAATGAATGTTGTTATAATATTTATTTGAGGAATAATGTTTGAATTCCTCCGTTTAATTTCAAAATTTCCAGTTCTGATAATTTAAGTTGCAACACTGCATTGAACCATAACAAACGTGCAGTATTGTATTCTGATTGGGCATTTAAAACATCTGTTAACGATTTCAAACCCTGTATATATTGATCGTTAACCAATATAAATATATTCTCAGCCAGGTTCATATTGTCTTGTTGTTTCAATACTGTTATTTTATTGGTGTTTTGCTTTTGTATAGCATTCATATAGTTGGTATTCAATTCGTTTTTCAAATCTTCTAAACCCATTATGGTCTGGTTTAATTCAATTTTATTCTGTTCTACTTTATTTTTTATCCTGAATCCTTCAAATATGGGAATACTTAGTTTTACACCCACCAAAGAAGTTTCGTACCAGTTTTTTTTCTTTTTTAACATATCAAACTCATCGCATGGTGCCTGAAGACTATAACTTGCATATCCGGTTAATGTCGGAAGATATTCAGACTTACTTAATTTTATATTAAGCATAGCTAGATCCTTTCTTTTGTTCATGATTAATAGATCGGAATGCTGACTGAAAGAAGTATCGCTCAGACCAAGATAATTGTCAAATGCTTCCAGATTCTCAGATAATATTATTTGTCTATTTAGGTTAATTCCCATTAGGTATTTCAGCATATTCATTTGCTGATTTTTTATTGAAACAAAATTCGCTTTCTCTGCCTCAAGATTACCAACTGCTACCAATATTCTGTCAGATTCCATTTTCTTTATCAACCCATTTTGATATTGTTGGTTGATATATTTAGAAATCTTTTTTAAAGCAACAAGATTTGAATCCTGAAGTTCCAGTTGAAGTGCTGTTATCTGAATCATAAAATAGATTTGTGCAATATTATAAGCCATATCTTCTTTACTTTTCTGAAGACTGAGGTCAGTTATTTCACAAGTCTTCTTGAATAATTGCAAACTGGTAAAGTAAGTTTGGTTAAAAAGCATTTGCCCCAATTCAACTCCTGCAGTTGAATTATATTTTGTTCCCATTTTAGCTGGAAACATAGTACCAGGTGCTCCGATTATTTCTCCCGGTATCATCGTTACCGGTATTGAAAAGAAATCATCCAGCGAACCGTAAGCTTTAATCTGGGGCAAACCATAGCTCACCGACTCTTTATACTTATATTTACTCTTCAACAATTCAAGTTCCGCCTGTTTTAGTTTATTATTGTTTTCTATACATAGCTTTACACAGCTTTGTAATGTAAGAATAGAATCCTTTTCTTGCCCTTTCGCCATTTGTAATACGAATATCAAAGCAATAAACAACATAAGTCTTCTGCTTTTTTTAATCATTTTTGTTTTCATCATACGAACATTAATTTTATTAAAATAATTCTTTCATTTTATCTGCAAACCGGGGTGTCGGTCTTTAATATTTCATTAAAAAACAGATTTGTTATAATAACATCTCTGCCCGATTTTGTAGCGCTCTACAAAAAAGACCGACACCTCGGTCTGAATATGTTCAAAAAAATTTAAGCCTTCACTAATCTATATAATCCATTGAAAAGTTCTTGTATTCTATCGTTAATGGTTTCAATGTTTTCATCAAGAACCGAAAGTACACTTATACCATGCATTAAAGCATGGATGTGATTTGCTAACGAAAGACTATCAATATCTTTTCTTAACTCACCTGTTTCTATCGATTTTTCAATTAAAGATTTTAACATGTTTATTTCGTCTTCATGAAATTTATTTAATATATCATCAAAGCCCTTATAATATTTCATCATATCGAACATAATGTTATAGAGATTAACATCTTCAGGCTTTAAATCTAGCTCTTTAAGTTTTTCACCAGCCAATCTAAATATACTACCAAGGTACATCGGCATAGCTTCAGCAAAAGATAAAGTCAATTTAGTAGTACTAAATTTTTCAATATCGGTCATTAACGAACCAATCAAATATTTATTTACCACCTCACAATAAAGCGCTTCTTTACTATCAAAATGATGATAAAATCCACCTTTCGACATGCCAGATTCTTTAAGAATTTCGCTCATGGTAACCTCTGTAAAAGGTTTAGAGAGAAAAAACTTTAAGGCAATAAATAATATTCGTTCTTTTGTTTCATTCATGGAATGTATTTTTTAACAAACCGACTTCCCGGTTTGCAAAATTAAAAAATAAAATCTAATTAGAATTAAAAAAATAAAAAAAGATTTTATTAACCCGAGTTCGGGATAAAATAAAATGGTATTGAATAAATTTTCTATACCTATGTTAAAACTTTTGATGATATCTGGTGTTCTTCCTTACCGAACAGGTAGATTTGATTTTAGTGGGAAAAAAAATAAGCCACCAAAGCCTAAATAATACTAATGAATTCATTTAAAGTTATTGTTATTGGTTCTTTTTAAGAATATTAAAAGTATATAAATGCCCTACAGGCAATAGTTTTGCATTTGAATAGAATTTACTATTGGTATTTAAACCCAGACGGGCTATTTTATTTCTTTTGTTAGGATTTGTTATTGTTTCCCCGCTAAGGGAATAATATCAATAGAAACAGACTATTCCTTAATTGCTGTTTTCCCTTAGGAAATTAACAGTAGCCAATATCATTTTTAACCTTTTTCAACATTATGCTAAAACAGAACCTTGTTATTTAATGAATTATATTGAATTTTTATCCCGAACTCAGGATATATAATAAAGGAGGGTTTTAAAATTAATTTGCTCCCACAGATTTAGCTAATTTTCGCAGAATAAAAAACACAACGCATTGAAAATAAATCTGTGAATATTTGCGAAATCTGCCGTAAACTATTTTTTTGAATTTTTAGAACTGCCCTAAAACCCATTTAGAATTGTTTTTAAACACATCCAACAAAAAAGCCCCTCCGCATTTGCGAAGGGGCTTTTCAACCAACTAACCTACCAAATAT
>DYDE01000103.1 GCA_020718065.1 Marinifilum sp.
CTATAATACTTTTTAAAATAATCTTTTAAATTAAAAAAAAATCTTCACTCCAGAAAAACTGGAGTGTGATGTAATAGTTTTGTTATGATATTTTAATTAATTAATTCTAAAATTAAGAAAACATGAAAAAAATTAAATTGAACAGCAAACTTTCTTTAAAAAAAGAAACTATTGCAAACTTAACCAACAGTGAAATGAATAGTTTAAAAGGTGGTTCTCTCCCAAATGATTGCAACACTTTTATCCCAAATTGCAAACCAACTACAGTTAAACCTAATTGTGCTACTTCTTGCCCAAATGATTGCCACACAGCAGAATGCTAAACTTTTAAAAGGCATATACAAGTAGTTGGTGATACAATTACTTTAATAAATAGTTCTCTCATTATTTTAAGAGGGAACTATTGTTTTTTTTAATATATAAAGGGACATCAATAAATTTATTGTTATAATTGATATCAATCTATTTTTAATTTTTGTAAAATAAAAAACAGGCAATTAAATACTGAAGCTCCCAAAATTATATGATATTTTAAATGCCTGATATTAAATTAATAAAAAGCTATGGACGAAAACGAAATCAAAGAAAAAATAAAAATAAAGCTTGATCAGATTGCTGAAGAAATATATCTGATGCCTGATAAAAATGATATTGGTTTATTAACAGGGAATTCAGGAATAGTATTATTTTTAGCATATTATTCGAAATTTAATAATGATGCAAAATACGCTCATAAAATATCAGAGCTTATTGGTGAGAACTTAAAAATAATAGAAGAAGGTTATAATTATGATTCTTTTTGTTCGGGAATTACAGGTTTTTTATGGAGCTTAACACATCTGGTTAAATATAATTTCCTTGATAAAGAAGAAACATTGGATATTTTAAATGAAACTGATGAGTTTATATACAAGTGTATGATGACCAATGTTGATGCAAAAAAATTTGATTTTATGCATGAGTCTATAGGAATTGGCATCTATTTTTTAGAAAGAGTCAAAGATAATCCAATGTCAAAAAAATATTTAGAAGATTTAATTAATGGATTAGAGCTATCTTGTGAAAAAGAAGAAGACGGGGGATTGAAATGGGTTTCATATAACCATACTGAGAACAAATTGGTATTTAATTTAAGCCTTTCGCATGGGATAGCAAGTATTATTGAATTTTTAGGAAAAGCTTATAAAAAAAACATTTATAAAGAAAAAGTAAAATTTTTATTAAATGGTTCTATAAAATTTTTATTAAATCATATAAAAGATCCTTTGTTAAATGGTTCTTATTTTCCCAGTTGGGTTTATGATAATGAAGCTATGGAAAAGAGCAGATTGGGTTGGTGTTATGGTGATTTGGGCATAGCCATGGTATTGTATCAAACGGGAGAAATATTAAAAGATGATTCATTGAAAGAAATATCAATTAAAATTATGACTTTTAATTCAGAAAGAAGGATTTTAAAATCTGAATATGTTGTAGATGCTGGTATTTGCCATGGGACAGCAGGAATAGCACATATATTTAACAGAATGTATAAATATACGGGGAAAGAGAAATATAAAGAAACTTCGGACTTTTGGTTGAAAGAAACTTTAAAAATGGCCAGATTTGAAGATGGGGTAGCAGGATACAAAGCATGGCATTCTACTGTAACAAGTTGGGTAAAAGAATATGGGATACTAGAGGGGGTTGCAGGTGTTGGTTTGTCGTTTATTTCTGCAATAAGCGATGTTGAGCCAAGTTGGGATGAGTGTTTATTGTTATCGTAAAAACATTTTAATATATTATATAAAGACCTCAATAACTAAGGTAAGTATTGAGGTTTTTGCTTTGTTCTCTATTTTAAATCCATTCTTTAAAGGCACAAGATTTAAATTTTAGTTGGTGATTAAAGGATAGTTGTTACATATTTATTTTGAAAAATATAGATTTAATACCAAGTTGCATTCATAGAAGAATTATTCGATAATGAATGCTTACTTGGTATTATGCCGATGCAGTTCATTAAAATTTCATAATGAAATTATATCAATGAATGCAACTCGGTATAAGAACAAGAATCAACGATTTATGATTTTATGAAGTCGGAGTTTGAGAGGTTTGTTGTTACTAATGTAATTGGATTTAAAAAGAGAAACATTTTGGAAATTTTTCTCTTTGAGGAAGGCCCCCTTTACTAAATCCTTTTCCCAAATGGGGCAAGGACTTTGGCGGTTATTAAAATTTTGAAGGTTTGTTGTTAGGAAATTGGATTGTATCTTTTAATAATACATTTCTTTTAATTTCTATTTGTAATGGGTTTTAGATGATTAAATTTTAAATTTTGTTTTTATTATTTTATTTGATAAAACAAAATTTAATTGTTTTGTCTTTGTATTTAAAATGATTATTTTTGAACTTAAAATTAATATAATTAAATATGAAAAGAAATTTAAAAAATGAAAATATCTGGTCATGAAATAAGTTTATACTAAATATAGATATTAGTTATGTAGGAAACATAAAATATTTTGTATTAAACACAAACAATTATACTCATTTAAAAATTAACCAACGATTTAAATGCTATGACAATATTTAAATATCCTGATAGGGTTAAACAACTAGACCAATTGATACGGATGAAAGCAACTGGTACACCAAAGGAATTAGCAAAAAAAATAGGTATTTCTGAAAGATTATTGTATGACTACTTAAATGAATTGAGAGAAAGTGGAGCTCCTGTTTATTTTGATAAAGAACGTTGCTGTTATTGCTACAGCGAAGAAGTAAAATTTGAATTTGGGTTTAAAGTAATAGAAAGTGAAGAGCTTGACAAAATAAAAGGAGGAAAAATTAATTTTTTTTATCTCACTGCAGGTTTTCTGCAGTGAGATAATTTACATTTGGTGAGATAATTTTTAATAATAACTTAAATTTCACAAAAATGAAAAAAACAAAATTTAGTAAAAAATTAGGTTTAAACAAAGAAACCATCAGTAATTTAAACAATGAAGCGATGAGCAATGTAAAAGGTGGAACAATATGCACACAAGTAAATTCCTGGGGACCTACTATTACCCGTCCTTGTTATATTTGTAAGTTAACGGAAAAGTGTTAATAAATTTTGATTAAAACAATAAAAAAAAGCTGCTTATGGGCGGCTTTTTTCTTTAATAAATATAAGTAGTGTCAGTAAGAAAACGCCAATAATTTCGTTACTCTTGTTTTGAAAACAGTCGTTTACCCATGTAAACTCCTTGATTTTCAAAACTACAAAAGCCTCATTCTTGACGTTTTCTTATCTGATACTGAGTTTTCTTGCAAACACTAAATAGCATGCAGCAAAAAATTAATGATATTATAACTCATATTGCAGAGAATTTATACCAATCAATAAAAGATAAGAATGATGGACAAATTAAAAGAATTGGTTTGATGGATGGTATGTGTGGAATTGCACTCTTCTATGCATATTACTCAAAGTATAATGTTAAATATAGCCAAATTTGCAATCAAATAATAGAAGACATTATTGAAACTATTGATAATAATGAAATTTCATTTCATTATAGCGAAGGGATTACTGGTTTTGCATGGTTACTTGAGCATTTCGTTCAAAATGATTTTATAGATGAGGATGATGTGAATGAGATCTTAGCTGATTTTGATGAAATAATTACTATTCACTTAAATAAAGAAATTGAGAATATGAATTTTGATTTTTTATATGGTGCAATGGGTATTGGGAATTACTTTTTATTAAGAAACAAACGAAAAGATTGTTCTAAACAACTTAATAGCATTGTAACTGCTTTAAAACAAAGTGCTGTAAAAGATAAGGTTGGTATTAAATGGAAATCTATGTTTAAACCAGAATTAAATATTTATAATTATGGTTTTGCTCATGGGCATACTTCTATAATTGGATTTTTAAACAAGTTTTTGAAAAGCAATCCTTCTAATCAATCATACATAATTCAACATTTATTAAATCCGGCTATTGAACATTTATTAAGTAAGGGAATATATGAGGGGAAAAAAGATAGTAACATTTTTATACCAACTGATATATTTGATGTTATACTAAATGAAAAAGAAATGTCAATGAGAAATACCTGGGGATGGTGCTATGGTGATTTGATTATAGCCTGGGTACTTTATGGTTCTGCAAAAATCTTAAATGATAAAAAACTCTTTGATAAGGTTTCTGAAATTATGGCTTCTTCTTGTGAGAGAAAAAATTTAGAATTAAATCATATTGATGATGCTCATTTTTGTCATGGTGCAAGTAGTATTTTTCATATTTTCAATAAATATAAACAAGATAATAATAATAAGTTATATAGTGACATTGTAGATTATTGGTTTAATCAAGTGTTAAATTTATTATCTTCAAAAAAAGATAGTTCGGGATTTAAATATTATAATGATGGAGAATGGGAAAACAGATTTTTTTTATTGCATGGTGATGCTGGAGTGGGCTTAACATTGTTATCATACCTTAAACCAGAATTAATGACATGGGATGAATGTTTTTTATTGTCTTAAACTATTTAATTATCTTAGTTCGGGAAAGTATTATGATTTAAACTATTAAACAACAATAGTTTTGGACAAATTTGGTTTGTTGTTAATCATTTACTTGTAATTTTTTAAAATATTAATTTAAGAACAAGGATTAATAATAGTTCGACTATGCTCACTACAAGTATTCGATTTGAGAAGTTAGCTGCTATCTGAATTCTAGAGGTTTGTTGTTACTAATTTATAAAATATATTGATTTAAGAACAAGGATCAACGATATTCGATTTGTGAAGTAAACGATTGTCGGAGTTTTGGAGGTTTGTTGTTGCTATTGTAAATAGGTAGTGTTAAAAGAGAAACATTTTGGAAATGTTTCTCTTTGAGAAAAAAAGACCTCTATCCTAAATCCTTTCTCCCCTTCGGCTCCCTCAGGGACCAAAAGGAGAAAGGACTTTGACAGTTGTTTTGGTTTTGGAGATTTGTTGTTTCTAATTTGATTTTTAAAATTTTGATTTAAGAACAAGGATTAACGATATTCGATTTAAGAAGTTAAGAATTGTTGTGGTTTTGGGGTTTATTGTTGCTAATATACTTAAGTGGAGTTCAAAAAGAAATATTTTGGAAATGGTTCTCTTTAAAAATATATTGTAAAAAGCAATCTTATTCATTAAATAAACCAAGTTGTCGGAAAAAGATTTTTAAAGAATTATATTTTAGGGATTTTTGTGAACTGATTGTTTATGGTTATGTTTTATCGTATGGTAAGGTTAAATTTTAATTAAATAATCAATATAACCATTAAAAAAAATTATAGAATACAATTTTAATTGAAATTATGCGTTTAATTAAAAAGAAATAATGAATTATCTATACTTTGTTACTAATGCCAAATTTTCATATTCCGTTTTTTTAATTTTTATAAAAACGTTTTCATACAGAAAAAATACGCTTTTGTAAATTAGAAATACGGGTTTATAAATTCAGTTTGTTTATGTTAAAATATTATTATTGATTTGTATGTTGTATTTAATTCATTATTTATTATAAATATATTTTATTCTTTTTAAACTGTCAATTTATGAAACAATGCAAATATCGGGAAGATATGCATTTGAAGTACATCAGTAAAATAGTAATATGCCAAAATGAAAAGTCAATGAAAATTTCAAAAAGAACAGAATTGGATTTAATAATCAATTTTAACACATTTAAAGAATTTCTATGTGGTTGATATAAAGAAAAATACGAAACATGATTACCGTTAAATTAAAAAAACGACCGTTAATAAATTTTATAAAACCATATTAAATATTTAAATATTTTTACAAATACAAGTTATTAAAAAAAAAATATGAAATACAATATTAATTGAAAATATGCGTTTACGGGACTTTTAAAAATTGCTTTTTCTTCGTTGGACTTCAATTTCAAAATCCTCATTTACTAATGTAAACTCCGGTTTTAAAATATTGTCCGCCTCAAAAAATCTAATTTTTAGAAGCCCTCTTTATTAAAAATAGAAAAATGAAAAATAATGTAAATAAATATATAATGTATAAAAATATTTTTGTTAAACATTATATAGACTTGAAATAAAAATCGTTGTTTTATAAAATGTATCTGAAATATTAATAATATTTATTTATAAATAATCATTAAACCCATATAGAAACTAAATTTTTTTTATGTAAATTCTTTTATACTTTATTCACTCAATGTTAATAATAACATCACTAAATTAATACTTTATGAAATTTACAGAGCAATTAAATCGTTTCTTACGATTAGATCAGTTGATTAGATTAAAAGCAACTGGTACACCCAGAGAACTGGCAAAAAAAATCGGGGTATCGAAAAGTGTCTTGTATGATTACATTAATGAGATGAAAGATCAAGAAGCTCCAATAGTCTATGATAAAAGCAGAAATAGTTTCTGCTATTCGGAAAATGTAAAACTGGAGTATGGGTTTAAAAAACTGGATAAAGACCAGCTAGAAAACCTAAAAGGAGGCATGTCTTTTGGTAACTCTATTTGCCAGTTAGACCTTTTGTAAAGGAAAAACAAAATTATTTTTATTAAAATGAAAATTATTTTTGCCAGTCCGAGAAAATCGGACTGGTATATCTTAGTTTTGGTGTGAATATTTTTTTTGATAAAAGATATGAATATTGCGGATATGATTTATACTTGCGCTAAAGTGTTGAAACCTAACTGGGTTTTAAAACCTGTTAGGAGAAGTGCTTTCTGCAGAGTTGAGAAAGTGTCTTGCATAGATAAAAATGTGTCTCGCACAGAAATAAATGTGTCTCGCACAGGTGAAAATGTGTCTCGCTTGTTCGGGAGAATGTCTCGCTTGTTCGGGAGGACTCTTACACGAGCTGGAAAGTGTTTCGATTGGTCGGGAGAATGTCTCGCTCAAGTAAAAATGTGTCTCGCTTGGTCGGGAGAATGTCTCGCATGGTCGGGAAGACTCATACTTGAGCAGGAGAATGTCTCGCTCGGTCGGGAGAATGTCTCGATTGAGAAAAAAAGTGTCTCGCTTGAGCAGGAGATTGTTTCGCTCGATCGGGAAAGTGTCTCGATTGAGAAAAAAAGTGTCTCGCTTGAGCAGGAAATTGTCTCGCTTGATCGGGAGAATGTCTCGATTGAGAAAAAAAGTGTCTCGCTTGAGCAGGAGATTGTCTCGCTCGATCGGGAGAATGTCTCGATTGAGAAAAAAAGTGTCTCGCTTGAGCAGGAAAATGTCTCGATTGAGAAGGAAAGTGTATTGTTTTTTGATTTACGATTTGAGATTTTTTTTGGAGCACAAAGTTGCACAAAGTTGGAACACAAAGTTACACAGAGGTTTTTTTATTTAAGATTTTTATAATAAACAAAAAAATATAAATGTGGTTCAAAATAAATAATACACTATATATTTAATATACAATATAAATAAGGCATAGTTAAATGTTTCACATTGGAAAAATGTGAAACAATGGATAAATAAATGGATTGTTAAATCAAAAAATTAAATATTATGACAGACGAAAGTATTTATTTTATGGAATCGGAAAAGCGTATAGCGGATCTGAAAAATATGCCAGCATATCTGGCTGAAATTAATGCTACTCCTGCATGTTTGGATCTATTTACAAGGGAAGAGCAATTTTTAACTACTTCTCTGGAGTATCAACTGAAGTTGAATAAATCGAGCAAAGCGTTTACGATAGCAGGGGTAGAGATCAGGGAAGTTGTTGCTACTGACTTTGGTATAACTGCTTCGGTGATGAGCTCGTATGGTGAGAAAATTAATAATGCTGACTTGAAAGGTTTGACAGCATATACATACACGAAACTAAATAAAGAAAAGGTATTGGACCAGTTGAATGATTGTAAGCATATATTGGGATTGATAACTACGCATGCTGCTGGTCTTGTTGGTTATAAGATAGATGCCAAGTATATTACTGGTTTGCAGGGTTTGGTAGCGCAACTGGAACAGATAAGTAAGCTGCCACAGGATATTATAAAGCAGCGTGCTATTGATAATACCATGTATGAAGATCATGAGAAATTGACAAAGAAATTTTTTGAAAAGGAAATGGATCCTTTTATGGAAATATACCGGAAAGAGTATGTGGAATTTTATCTTGCTTATGTGGCAGCTCGCAAGGTAAGACACCACCACTTGAAACGGAAAGCAATATTGCCGGATGTGGAAACTACAACTGGAATATTGGAATTGCTGGTGCTTGATAAGGTGAGCATGGAGCCGCTGCCAGGGGTGCAACTACTGATTGCTTCGCTAAATATTGTGGAAACTTTTGATGAGGATGGTGAAACATATAACGATAAGATAGCTCCAGGGAGTTATCAGGCTAAAATGTTTATGGAAGGGTATAAGGATATTGAGTTTTCGTTTGTTATAGAGGCTGGAAAATATACTACGTTGCAGTTTGTGATGGAAGCTGTTTAGGCTATTAGACTATTAGACTGAAGGCTTTTAGGGTGAAGAGGTTTAGGGTATAAAGGTATGGGGTATAGGGGAATTGGAATATATTAATAGTTACAGTTAAATTTAAAATGAGTAAAAAAAAATGAAAAATATTTTCGCCAGTCCGAAAAAATCGGACTGGGATGTTTTAGTTTTGAGGTGAAAATCTTTTTAATTAAAAGATAATCAAAAATTACAGGTTTATGAACCAACTGCGCATAAGGGGAATGAACTTGTAAAAAAGCGGAAGCCGAAAAGCTTAGAGTAGGCAAAAATCACAGTATTAATTAAATAAAATTTAATTTTATGAAAAAAGCAAAATTTAGCAAAAAATTGGTTTTAAATAAAGAAACCATAAGTAATTTAAATAATGAAGATATGAACAATATTAAAGGTGGAACAGCTGTTACTTTTTTAGATTGTACTATAGGTTATTGTAATGGTGCAACTACAAAAAGATGGATTATATGTCCAACCCAAGATTGTCCTACTGATTAATTCAATGAAAACAATAAAAAAGCTGCTTAAACGCAGCTTTTTTTTATAAAATCGTATGATTATGATTCATAAAATTGATACAATTATAAAAAATATTGCAGATAATCTATATCAAACAACAATACAAATAGAAAACAATCAGAATAATAAAATTAGCTTAATGTCTGGGATGAGTGGAATAGCCTTGTTTTATGCATACTTCCATAAGTTTAATAACAAAAATAAGCAAATTTACCCTCAAATAATAGAAAAAATTATTGATACAATTGGAAAAAATGATCTTTTTAGTAATTATTGCGAAGGATTAACTGGTTTTGCGTGGTTACTTGAACATCTTGTTCAAAATGAGTTTATAGATGGGGATGATGTGGAGGATATTTTAAACGATTTTGATAAAATTATCACAAAACATTTAATTAAAGAAATCAAAAGTAAGAACTTTGATTTTTTCTTTGGATTTATAGGTGCTGGAAACTATTTTATATTAAGAAATAAAAGGAAAGATTCTACTAAACAACTTGATAGTATTGTAAATGCATTAATGGAAATCGCAAAAAAAGATAAGGTTGGGATAAAATGGGAATCCGTTTTTCAACCAGAATTTCTTAATTATAATTATGGTTTTGCACATGGACATGTTTCTATTATTGCTTTTTTTAATAAACTTGTAAAAGCAAAGTATTTAAAAAGAAATGACATAATTCAACATTTATTAAAACCAGCTATTGATCATCTACTTAGTAAAGAAATCTTTCCAGATAAAAAAGATATGAATAGATTTTTATTATCTGAAGATATATTTAATTTAAAACACAATGAAAAAACAAAACAAAATAATAGTACCTGGGGATGGTGTTATGGTGATTTGAGTTTGGCATGGACACTTAATAATTCTGCAAAATTATTAAATGATACAAAACTTCATGATAAGGTTAATGAAATAATGATTTCTTCAAGCGAAAGAAGAGATTTAAAATTAAACCTAATTATTGATGCTCATTTCTGTCATGGAGCAAGTAGCATATTTCATATCTTTAATAGATATAGGCAAGAAAATAAGAATAAAGTATTTGAAGGAACTGTGGATTTTTGGCTTAATCAAATTTTTAATATGTTAACGCACAAAGATGGTATTGCAGGATATAAACATTTTAATAGGTCTGAAGGGGTCTGGGAAAATAATTTTTTTTTATTAAATGGTGTTGCAGGAGTTGGGTTAACTTTAATGTCATATCTTAAGCCTGAATTAGTGACATGGGATGAGTGTTTTTTATTATCATAACCCTTAAGTATATGTTATTCTGTGAAGTCATTAAATTAAAGCTTTTTATTTTCTGGCATTTTGATCAACATTAAAATTTTTATTAAAAGAATTAAATTATTATATTTAATATTTAGGAAACTTTATTGACACTTATTAATCGCTGAGAATAGCAAAATTTAATAAAAAATGGTTTTAAACATCGAAACTTAAGCAATATAAACAATGCAGAAGGAGAAGGAGTCAAGGTGTTTGGCGTTTTTTTGAACATGTACTGATACATTTTGCCCAGTTTATAAACAAACTCAAGATTTCTCCCAAAACCAAATATTCCAATTTTTATGTGTTCTATAAATATACTTGTACTTCATAAATTGTTAAAATTAATATGAGGCTATCTAAAAAGTCTTTTGCTTGTGAATACTTTTGTGGTAAAAAAAGCATTTATTTCAACAACCAACAAAATAATTTAAAATTGCAAAACTATAATAATTAATATATTTTAACTTTTTAGACATACTTAATTAACAAAATTCCACAGATAATGAATCAAAAAGTTGATATTGTAATAGAAAATATAGAAAAAAATCTATTTCAAACAATAAAAAATAAGAAAAACAATTATATTGGTCTTTATTCAGGTGTGAGTGGTGTAGCATTGTTCTACGCATACTATTTTAAATATAAAAAGAAATTCAACCAAAATCTTTCACAGATAATAGTAGACACATTAGAAACTATTAATCATAAAACAATACTTGACAATTATTATGAAGGGATAACAGGTTTTGCATGGTTACTTGAGCATCTTGTTCAAAATGAGTTTATAGATGGGGATGATGTGGAGGATATTTTAAACGATTTTGATGAAATTATAACAAAACATTTAAATAAAGAAATTAAAATTTTTAATTTTGATTTCTTATATGGAGCTATAGGAGTTGGAAATTATTTCTTATTAAGAAATAAAAGAAAAGATTTTACGAAACAGCTTGATAGTATTGTATATGCTCTTAAAGAAAGTGCAGTTAAGGATGAAGTTGGAATAAAATGGAAATCTCCTGATCAAATAGATTTAATTCAATATAATTATGGGTTTGCGCATGGACAGATTTCAATAATTGCTTTTTTAAATAAACTTATAAAATACAATCATTCTTATAAAAAAGATGTTATTCACAATTTATTAAAACCAACAATTGAACACATACTAAGTAAAGAAATAAATAAAGATAAAAAAGATATAAACAGGTTTATGTTAACCGATATATATAATACTAAATTAAATAAAAAAATAACACTTGAAAACAGCCCCTGGGGTTGGTGTTATGGTGATTTGATTATAGCCTGGACACTTTATAATTCTGCAAAATTATTAAATGATTCAAAATTAAAAGATAAGGTAAATGAAATTATGATTTATTCAAGTAAAAGAAGAGATTTGAAACCAAATCAAATTAGTGATGTGTATTTCTGCCATGGGGCAAGTAGTATCTTTCATATTTTTAACAAATATAATCAGGAAAATAACAATAAAGAATTTGAGGAAACTCTAAATTTTTGGCTTAATCAAATATTAAGTATGTTTACAAATAAATCCAATATATCAGGGAAAAAAAATAATTTATCAAATTTAAATTGGTTAAATGAATACAGTTTATTATTGGGAAATTCAGGAGTAGGTTTAACCTTAATATCACACCTTCAACCAGAATTAATGACATGGGATGAGTGCTTTTTATTATCATAAATAAATTAAAGATAAAAATATAACCTCAATGGAATAAACCTATGAGGTTTTTTAGTTATCTAAGCAAACTAAAAAATAACTTCAATGCATATTTGTTTTTTTACTTATTTTTGTCTCTAACTAATAACTAACATGAACAATACTTACAAACCTTTCGGAAGTTATTTGTTTCGTACTCCCTTGTTTCCGTTTGAGTCAATGGAAAAGTTTTGCAGAGATACTGAAGCGGTAAAACAATTTACACAACAAGCAGCAGTGATGGAAGCTTTGTATCTAGCTTCACCGGAATTGTATTCGGAAATACAAAAATGGCTGAATGGAGAGATAAAAGAACAAAAGGAAAATGACAGAATATTGTATTCGTTGATGCGTTACCTTTTAAGGATGACGACCCGCCCTACTCCTTTTGGTTTGTTTGCAGGATGCTCGATAAGTGAAATTAATAAAAAGAAGAATAGTACTTCTATTTCAAATACCATTGAATTAAAGGAAGCTTCAGCATATCATCGTCATACCCGATTGGATATGAATTATCTTTGTGCTTTGGCACAAGACCTTTGCAAATTAACATTTATACGAGAACATTTGTTGTTTTTCCCGAATAGTAGTATTTACCGGTATGGAGAACAATTGCGATATGTAGAGTATCGTTATCAGAATAAACGTCGTTTTCATCATTTGGTGGCAGTGGATGATTCGGAATATTTGCAAAAGATATTGCATAAAGCTGCAAATGGCGCAAAAATGATGAGATTGGCAGAAGAAATTACTGAAGCAGACATTACATCAGAAGAGGCTAAGGAATTTGTTGAGGAATTGGTGCAATCGCAAATTTTGGTAAGTAATTTAGATCCTGCCATTACGGGTAATGAATTTCTTGAACAGATAATAGAAGTGCTATCAGGTATTCCTATTCAGGAGAATGGCCAAGAAGAGCTATCATTGTCTAAAATAATCAGTATATTGGAACAAACAAAAAGAGATTTGAATTACATTGACAATTCATCTCTTGGAGTAGATGTAAACTTGTATAAGAAAATAGCTGATAATTTGAGACCATTGAGAACTGAGTTTGAAGAAAAACTGTTGTTTCAGTCTGATATGTATAAGCCGGTAGCAGAGAGCAATATTGAACTTCCACTGGTATATGATGTTTTGAAAGGAAGTGAAGTGCTGAACCGATTGACAGCTATGCCATCGAAAACAAATCTTAGCAATTTTAAAGAAGCCTTTTACGAAAGGTATGAAGATAAAGAAGTTCCTTTGCAAGAAGCATTGGATACAGAAACCGGAATTGGTTATCTGCAGGGAAGTGCAGGTATGGGCGATATTTCGCCATTGGTTGATGGCATTTCACCAGGCAATAATGGGAATGGGACTTCTGAAATATCGTGGAACAAAAAAGATTCTTTCTTATTTGATAAATATATCAAAGCAATCAGTGAAAATAAATATGAAATTGAAATTACGGATAAAGAAGTAGAAGATTTTCCAACAGATAAGAGTGATTTACCAAATACACTTTCAACAATGGTAAGTATTGTTGAAAACAATTCATCTGTTTTTGGTCACCCTTTGATTTCAATACATTCTGTGGGAGGTTCGAGTGCTGCCAATTTGTTGGGTCGCTTTTGTTTTGGAGAAGAAGAAGTGTTTAAATTAACAAAAGAAATTACTGATAAGGAACAGGAAATGAATGCTGATGTGATTTATGCAGAAATAGTTCATTTGCCAGAATCGAGAATAGGAAATATATTGTTGAGGCCTGTGTTGCGTGATTACGAAATACCTTATCTGGCAAAATCGGCAGTTGAGAATGAGTATCAAATTAGTTTAAATGATCTGATGCTGTCTGTGCGAAATAATAGATTGGTATTGCGCTCAAAAAGATTAAATAAGGAAATTCAGCCCAGGTTGGCTAGTGCACATAATTTTTCTAACAATGCTTTGCCAATTTATCATTTTCTGTGTGAACTGCAAAATCAAAATAGCCGTGGAGGGGTTGGATTATACTGGTTTGCAACGAGCGGGCAGTTAACTTTTTTGCCAAGGGTGGTGTATAAAAATATAATATTGGAACCTGCAACCTGGAATCTGAAAAAAGAGGATTATGAAGCATTGATGAAAACTAACGATGCGGAATTAATTGAAAAAGTTACTATCTGGAGAAATAAATATAAAATACCAAGGTATGTTGCTC
Source organism: Marinifilum sp. (assembly GCA_020718065.1). Classification (GTDB taxonomy): domain Bacteria; phylum Bacteroidota; class Bacteroidia; order Bacteroidales; family CG2-30-32-10; genus CG2-30-32-10. The sequence continues at coordinate 14,191 of DYDE01000103.1, forward strand.
TTTCGGATGGGGACAATGAATTGGTTATTGACTTTGAAAACCTTTTGTGCACCAAGACATTGTTTGAAACTGTGAAGAAAAGAAGTGGGATGAAACTGGTTGAATTTTTATTTAATCCTGAACAAGCTGCTGTGAAAAGTAAGGAAGGTCGTTTTGTGAATCAATTTATCATTCCTTTTTACCGTATTGTTCCAAAGGCGCATGATAAAGTTATATTTGAAGAAAACAAAAGTGAGGAATTAAAACGAAGTTATGTAACAGGAGATGAATGGTTGTATTTAAAATTTTATACAGGTCATAAAACAGCAGATCTACTGTTAACACAACTTATAAAACCTGTTACAGCTAAATTATTGCAAGAAGGATTGATCGATAAATGGGTTTTTATTCGATACACAGATCCAAAACATCATATCAGAATTAGGTTTCACAGCAAGGATAAATTGTTTTATCAAAAGGTAATTGAACAAATCAATGAATTTGCCAAACCATTTATAGAAAACAAGCTGATCTGGAAAGTTCAAACAGATACTTATAACAGGGAAATAGAAAGGTATGGAAACGAAACAATAGAATTAGCGGAAACTCTATTTTTCTACGACAGCATTTCTATTGTTGATATGATTGACATGATAGAAGGAGATGAGGGAGAAGAAATACGCTGGTTGTTTGCACTAAGAGCTGTTGACCAGTTTTTAGATGATTTTTCTTTAAGTATTGAACAAAAACATCAATTGATGGATGGTTTGGCTATTGGATTTGGAAAGGAGTTTAATGTAAAAAGCGGTTTGAAAACGTTAATGGGAAGTAAGTTTCAGGATTATAAAGAAAAAATGGAACTTGTGCTGAATAGGGGAAAAGATGCTGATAGTGAAATTAAACCTTTATTTGAAGTATTAGAAGAAAAAACAAGAAATACCAATGAAATAATCAGTCAGGTTATTGCTATCACAAACGAGGATCAAACAAAACTATTTAATCATTACTTGCCTAGTTATATTCATATGCAATTGAACCGTATATTTAAATCGAAACAAAGGTTGCATGAAATGGTGATATATACAATGTTGGCGATGTATTATAAGGGGGAGATCGGGAAGAGGAAGTTTGCAAAGCAATTAGCAATTAACAATTAACAATTAGCAATTAACAATTAACAATTAACAATTAACAATTAGCAATTAACAATTAGCAATTA
>DYDE01000104.1 GCA_020718065.1 Marinifilum sp.
TTCTCCCGCAGATTTCGCTGATTTTCGCAAAATAAATAATACAACGTATTGAAAATAAATCGGCGAATATTTGAGAAATCTGCGGGAAACTATTTTTTTTGAATTTATAGAACTGCCCTATAATCAACTTACCAAAAAACATTTACACATCTATTTCCCCAATCATATAAGTTATTGCCTGTCCACTAATTTCCACCCTGTCGTTAAGAAGTTTGCATTTAAGATAACCTTTGCGTTTCGATAATTGAATAGCCGATAATTCGTTTTTGCCAAGTTTTTTTGCCCAATAAGGAGTTAATGTTGTGTGAGCAGAACCTGTTACAGGATCTTCATCTATACCCGATTGAGGTCCAAAAAACCTTGAAACAAAATCAACAGTATCTCCTTTTGCTGTTACTATAATTCCTCTTGCATCAATTTTTGAAATGATTTGAAAATCTACTTTAATATTAAAGATTTGAGCTTCATTTTCAAAAACGAGCATATAATCAGTTTTGCCTTTTATTGCTTCTATAGGTTTAAAATTAAATCCGGCAGTTAAATCAGGAAATAATTCAGTACTTTCAATTATATCTGCTGGAAAATTCAACGTCATCAGATCATCTTGTTGACTTACCTTAAGTTTTCCACTTCTGGGTGATAAGAAATTGATTTCTTTTTGAAAATAATTTTCGTGATTAAACAAAACATGGGCTGTTGCCAGTGTAGCATGTCCGCATAAATCGACTTCAATAGTAGGGGTAAACCAGCGGATATGGTATTCATCATTATTCTTAACAACAAAAGCTGTTTCTGCAAGATTGTTTTCCATGGCTATTTTCTGCATGAGTTCATCAGAAAGCCATTTATCTATAAGACAAACAGCGGCCGAATTGCCTGAAAACACCTTATCGGTGAAAGCATCGATTTGATAAATTATTAGTTTCATTTTGTATTGATTTGAATTAAAAAAATTTGAATAATTTATTATCTATCTTAATTTACCTCTTGCCAAGGAAGCAAATATCCCAAATCCGCATAGAATAGTAAAGGTAATAAAAATAACATGGGTGCTGTAGAGAAAAAGAGAATGGTATTCAGGTGTAATCTTCACTTTACCTATTATTATTGTAAATATCAGGGTAGCTATTCCCATACTGATTGCTTGTCCGCTAAGCCGCATAGTACCCAAAGAAGCAGATGCAACACCATAATATTTTCTTTCAACCGAACTCATCACTGCATTGGTATTGGGAGATGAAAACAAAGCAAATCCTATACCTATCAGAAAAAGAGTAGCTACAAGATAAAAAACAGAAGTATCTTCATTGAGAAATATAAAAGGAATAAGACCGACAACAGTAAGTATCATACCGATACTTGCAACGATTTGTGGTTCAAATTTATCAGACAATCGTCCGGCAATGGGTGAAAAAATTGCCATGGTGATTGGTTGTGTAACAAGAATGATACCAGCATCCTGTGGATTAAGACCTTTAATATATTGAAGGTATAAACTAAGCAAATAGCCAACAGCAAACGTTGCACTATAATTTATAAAAGCTGCAAGATTAGAAAAAATAAAAACAGTATTCTTTTTAAAATGACTTAGGTCTAAAACAGGAAATGCGATTTTATGCTCCAACCTAAAGAATAATATCATTATAATTATTCCACCAATGAGTAAAAGTGCACCTGCCCAGGTAGAAAGCATGGAAAATCCATACATAATGCTTATTAAACCTGCCATATATACCAAGGATCCTTTAAAATCGAATTTTTCACCTTTAGCTTCTGCCCATTCACCTTTTAATTTCCAAAAAATAAATGGTATTACAATCACACTTAATGCAAAACTTAAGATAAAAACAGAACGCCATCCAAACTGGTGTGTAAGAACTCCGCCAATAAAAGGACCTAGTGAAAGACCAAGGTAGGTTGAAGCAAGGTTATAACCAATAACTCTTCCTCTTTCATTGGCTGGAAAAACGGATGTTAATATGGCTATTGATGTACCAAAGATCATAGACCCACCTATACCCTGCAAGGTTCTTGCTATTATCAAAATTACTTCGTTGGGTGAAAATGCAGATATGAGAGAAGATAAGCTATAAACAATAATACCCGTTGTAAATATCTTTTTTCTGCCAACAATATCTGCAACTTTACCAAAAGGGACAAGAAAAGCAGCAGCTGCCAGTATATATGATGTGGCAACCCAGCTTAGTGTGAGTGTATTTATCCCAAATTCTTTACCAATTGCAGGTAGGGCAATATTGATAGAAGAAGCCATAAATGGAGTAAAAAATGCAGAAAGGATGGTGATGAATAAAGTTATTCTTTTACTGACAGATTGATTGTCTTCTTTCGCTTTCATGTGAATTACTAACAAGGTTTAAATACTATACCAAATCAAATCATTTATAATTTAACAAAATTAAACATATCTTTTGAGCACGTCTGATTTTTTTATACTCTAATTACATTTCGATATTAATGAGTTCCTTTTGTAAAAAATGAATTACTATTCTTCAAAGTGAGCCATTATTTGAATAATATCATTGACTTTTTGGTTAAGTTGAAATTTAAAAGCTAATAGTATTATTGTATAGGGGTTAACATTGAATGCCGAATTATTTCTTTTACATATAATTAAAAATTGGATTTAATCTGAATAAAAAGACATTCATTTGCATTTATGTATATTTATGCAATAAGTTATAGGCTTTTATCAGTCTATGTAAAACAAGTCAAGTTTTTGGCAAAAATCTATTTTTTTATCTATATATAAAAATATTTTCTTTAATCACTTGTTTATTAATTATTTTTTCTATTTTTGTACAGTACTATTAACATTAAACTAATTCAATTTAGCTATTAAAATTCAATTTATGAATAAATATATTTCTTTATCGATTTGATAGTGATAAAATGCCTATGTAATATTTTATTTATACAACAAAATTTTATTTATACAACCACTTAAATGCAATTTCATATTCCCTTCAAAAAAAATTTTAAAATTAAATTCATATGAAAACCTTTATTGTATCAATACTTGTAGTTCTTTTACCACTCAGTATGATGGCTCAGTGGTATACACTTAATAACTTACAAAAAAATAAGATAGCACCAGTTGTGCAAATTTTGAGTGATGACAACAATAGTACTATTATCAAAGTTGACATTTCTGGTTTTGATCTAAAAGAGCTTTATGTTGACAACAAACTTTATCAGTCAATTGATCTGCTATCAGAAGTTTATACTTCTCTGGCCGGCTCTCCAGAGTTGCCTTACATTGCAAAAAACATAGCAGTACCAGATATGGCGGGGGTTACTTTAGAAGTTATTGAAACAGGTGGTTTACAAACTTTCAAAAATATTAGTTTACCACCTTGTAGAGAGAGCTGGTGGGAAGGACAACCCGAAACAAATTATATAGAGGATAAAAGTGTGTATTCAAGTTCTAATATTTATCCAAACAATTTAGCTTCTATTGAAACACCTGTAGTCTTTCGTGATTTCAGGATTGTAAGATTAGCTGTATATCCAGTAAGATATGTCGCTTCAAAAAAAGAATTACAGGTTACCTCCTCCATTACTGTAAAAATAAAATACAGTACTGATAATGTTGTCAATCCTAAAACAAAACAAACAACATCAATTGCTCCTTCTTTTGCAAAGATTTACGAAAGCTTTATCTTCAATTATAAAAGTGCCTTATCCAAACTTAATTTGGGTGATAAAACCGGAAAGGATGTTATGCTTTGCATTATGCCTGATTCTTATGTAAGTACATTTCAGCCTTTTGCTGATTGGAAAAGGAAAAGTGGAATTGATATTGTTATTACAAAGTTTAGCGATATAGGCGCCACTTCAACTAATCCAACAATAATCTATAACCATATTGCTAATGCATATCATTTATGGACAGATTCTCCAACTTATGTTTTATTGGTTGGTGATTACGGGGTTTTCCCCCAAAAAATTGTAAATTATGATTATTCATTTCCCAATGAGGATTATTTTGTTGAGATTGAAGGAAATGACTATTTTCCAGAAATGTTTGTTGGAAGGTTTCCAGTACAGAGTACTTATGAATTGCAAATTATGATGAACAAAGTGATAAGTTATGAAAAAACCCCTAATATTAATGCCACTACTAATTGGTTTAAAACAGGAATATGCTGCTCCAATAATGCTTATCAAAGCCAAATAGACACAAAACGATTTACTGCTAATATTATGATGCAGGATGGTGGTTTTATTTCAGTTGATACATTAATGAGTACTGCAAGCTGTCCGATGAATACGAACACAGTGATTCAGGCGATCAACAATGGACGTAGCTTTCTAAATTATCGTGGTGAAGGTTGGTACACTCAGTGGTGGGCGTATTGTTATCCAATGAGCGTCTCTAATGTATCTTCTTTAAATAATGGAACAAAATTAACCTTTGTTACTAGTATTGGTTGTGGTGTCGCCCGTTTTGATAATTCATCAGGTAATTGTTTTGGAGAAGAGTGGGTAAAACTAGGTACTCCAACAAGTTTAAGAGGTGCCATTGCATTTGTTGGAGCGACATCAAATTCTCATACAACATACAACAACTATCTTGATAAAGGAATTTATATCGGAATGTTCCGTGAAGGCATGGAAACACCAGGGCAGGGTTTACTTAGGGGGAAATTGCATATGTATAATTATTTCGGTGGAACAGATCCCAGGGTTGAATATCACTACCGTCTCTTTTGTATTTTGGGAGATCCCAGTGTTCACATTTGGAAGGAAGTTCCTTTGGCAGTGAATGTTAATCATCCGGCTTCTGTTCTTATGCAATACAGCGAGAATTTAATTACAGTTACACACAGTGTGTCTGGGTTGCCTGTTGACAGTGCCCAAGTAACCATTTCAGGTAATTCTGTTTTTGCATCAGGTTTTACAGATGTACTTGGTCATGTAACCCTTGGAATTACACCAGCATCATTAGACCCATTAAATATAACCGTTCGTGGTGGTGATGTTATACCTTATCAGGGAATAATAGATGTTATGCCTGTATCAACACCTGAGGTGTCTGGCGACTTAAAATTCGGATTGGGAAGTGTTTTCCCGAATCCATTTGATCAAAGCACCATGATAAATTATTCCATACCTGAACAATGTGATGTTTCCTTAAAAATATTCGATATTAATGGCCGTTTGATTAAAGTTTTGGCTGATGGAAAACAATCTGATGGAAATCATTCCATAAAATGGAATGGACAGGATGACTTAGGAAATCAGATTGGTGCAGGAATATATTTTATTAAACTAAACAGCAATGGTTTCAATCAAACGATGAAATTATGCAAGCTGATGGTTATACAGAAATAATATCAGAGAAAGGATGTTATTCAATAATCGTTTAAGTTTAATTATTATAAAAAGAGCTTGTTTGCCTGTAAAACTGATTTTATTGCTTTTCTTTTTATTATTTTTCAGTCATATTAATGCACAATCGAAAAAAGATAAGGGCTTTCAGTCTTTGAAAGTTGAATTAGATCTTGGTTCTATATACAACGACAATATTTTAAAATATTCGGATTCTTATCTGACGAAATTCAAAAACAAGGAGGATGAAGGGCGGTTTCATATAAATACCAGTGATGGATTGGTATTGGATAAATCCTTAAAACTATCTTCCACCTTTCTTTTTTTTGGGAAAAATAAAACCATTCTTGATGGAAGTATTGCACGGCATTCTTATATCAATAATAAGATAAAAACCTGGAACCAAATAGATTTTGGTTTGCAACAGCACATCACCAAGAGATTAATCATCAATCTATCATATAGTTATTTGCCAAAGTTTTATGTTAGACATTACCGTGATGATGATTGGGTGGATATTTATGGTTATGTTCCTGAAACTTTTCAGCCATTTGAATTCGCCAAGAATGCGTATGGTTTTTGGATTCAGAATTCATTCTTCAAGAATAAGCAAACAAAATTGAGATTGTCATTAGATTATGGAAAATATTATTATAATCAACATTTTACTGAATATAATAGTAACAATTTGAATTATGGCATTAATTTATATCAAACTGTAAAGAAAAAACTAAAATTCGAATTAGGTTATCAATTTGTAACATCGAAAGCAAAAGGTTTTGATGGGATACAGGAAACGAAAGACAATTCTGATGATTCTGATGCATCTTACGAATCAGATGAGTTTAGTAGTGCAATAAAATGGACAATACCCCAGTTCTACTATAAACCACACAATATTGGTGTTGATTTTGAATATAAAAGAAGTTGTTTTACTACCAAACATTATCTTGAAAATGACAGAATACATGCTGGAAGAATTGATGATTTGTATAAAATAGGAATCAACTATGAAGTAAGATTGCTAGAACCACTTACTGTTTCAGTTTTTTATAAATGGTGTAAACAAGATTCCGATACCAGGGCTGAAGAAAACAAAGAATTAGTTTCTCAAGAAAAAGACTATAGCCAACAACAATTTGGGCTTACATTCAATTACATTTTTAAGGATATCAAGTTCACTCGTTCTAATTCTAAAAAATAATCATCTATATTATGAAATCTTTATCAAATAAAAATATGATGTATAGTCAAAAAAAATCATGGACCAATACGCTCGTTTCATTTTTATTAATAAGCATGCTATTTGTATTAAGTTGTGCAAAACCTGTTGATCCTGAATCAATAGTGATTCCAAGCAAACCAGATGAAACTGGCGGTTACACTATTGTGAGTAAATTTGTTACAGAAGGGTTTGCGCAGGATGTTATAAAAAAAGGCAATTTGCTTTATATCACACAGGGACAAGGTGGTTTGGTGATAATAGATGTGAGCAATCCAAAAGCTCCTTTTATTGTTTCAACCACAACAGAAGGTATTCGCGGTTATTCAACAAAAATTGCAATGAAAGATACTGTTGTCTATATTGCTGACGGCAATTTTGGTATTGGAATTGTTGGGGTGAGTGATCCTTATCATACTATTTCATTTCCATCTAATGGATCAATGAAGCCTGCAAAGAATCTTCATATTATGGGTGAGTACATCTTCACTGCAACTAGCGAGACAGGTGTGAAAATTGCCACTTTTTATGAAGCAGTTAATTTCGACCTTCGCGGAAATATAGAAACAAGTGGTTATGCAAATGATGTTCGCACTTATTTGGATAGCACTTTATTGCTGGTTGCAAGTGGAGAAATGGGCTTGCAAGTTTTTGATATTTCTAATTTTTCAGACGGTTATGGACCATTCTACTTTGTGGGTAAATGCGATACTAAAGGTATTGCAGAATCCATAGCTTTGAAGAATAACGACCCTGTTGCTTTTATGGCTTGCGGAACAGCAGGTTTACAAATTATTAATTTTGCCGATACAAATCATATTTTTATAACAGGCTCATATCCCTCTGGTGGATATGCAAAAGAGCTGAAATATGACAATAATAAAGTATATATGACTACCGAAGGAAGAGGACTACAAATATTTGATGTTTCAGATTTAAGCAACCCTAAATTGATTGGTGTCATTAAAACTGAGTATGCATTAGGTATTGATATAGATGAAAAATATATTTACATTGCTGATGAAAAGGAAGGATTAATCATAGTTGCAAAGCCATAATATAAGTAACTGTTTAATAAATTGGTAAATCGTAAATCATGATAGTGAAGGATGAAAGAATAAATGCAGAGGGTATTGATTGATGTACAAGTTAGTTTAAATTGAATGAATAATGATTATTTTTAATGTGAAGAAATAAATGTACAGTTTACTTATTATTACAATAATTTTAGTTTTCCTCATACAATATGGTATTATAGAATACATTCGCCATCAAAAACAGGTTTACAAAATACCTATCAGAATACATGTTAATGGAACACGAGGCAAGTCGAGTGTTGCTAGGCTTATAGGTGCAGGATTAAGAGCTGGAAAAATAAATACTATTACCAAGGTTACCGGAACTTATCCGCGATTAATATTAAATGATGGCAACGAAGTTCATATTCACCGTAAGGAAAAAGCAAATATCATTGAACAGTTAAAGATAGTAGAATATGCTGTGAAGCATAATACCGAAGCATTGGTCATTGAATGCATGGCACTCCAACCAATATATCAGAAAATAACAGAACAACAAATGGTTCATGCCACAATAGGTGTGATTACGAATATTCGACTTGATCATCTTGATGTAATGGGACCAGGCTTAACGGATGTGGCACAGGCCATCAGCTATACAATACCGGCCAATAATCATTTCTTTACTGCAGAAAACAGGATATATGAATATCTAGAAATGAAGGCAAAAGCAAAAAAGTGTATCTCTTTTCAATCAGATGAAAAAAATGTTACCAATGATGACATGATTGGTTTCACTTATATTGAACACAAGGAAAATGTTGCACTTGCACTTGCAGTTTGCGAACACTTGGGTGTTGACAGACAAACCGCATTAAAGGGAATGTACACAGCTATTCCCGATGAAGGTGTTTTAACAAAGACTATCATAAATAAAAATGATAAAAAAGTTACATTTTACAATGCTTTTGCTGCCAATGATCCTGAATCTAGTCTGATGATTTGGAATAATGTTTTAAAAATAGCAGCGCCTGAGGATTTAAAAATCATAATGCTTAATACAAGAGAAGATCGTTTAGACCGTGCCCGTCAATTGACAGAAATGGCAGGACACAGTATTGGCATGGATCTCTTAGCATTGATTGGACAGCGCTCTGAAGTGGTAGAAGATATGGCTTTAAAAAATAATATTCCTAAAGAAAAAATTGCAAATATAGGTTGGACATCACCTGAAGAAGTCTTTGAAAAAGTAATGGCAAGGATTCCGGAAAATGCTACCATTGTTGCTATAGGCAATATGGGTGGTATGGGTGCTGATGTAGTAAAATATTTTGAAAAAATGAGTAAATAATGAAATAGTAAAATAATGGTAGAAATTGCAATAGCACTCGGACTGGTTTCAAGTCTATTTTTTGTTGATGCTTTTGGCCTAGCCGCCGGAGGTATAGTGGTACCTGGTTATTTCGCACTTCAATTGTCGCATATGGATCAGATAGCAGCCACTTTTATTATAGCTATTTTAACCAGCATGATAATAAAGCTTATAGGACGCTTTACATTTTTGTATGGTAGAAGGCAAATGGTATTATGCTTATTAGTAGGTTGTATTCTTGCACTTATTTCCCATCATTTTTTTGTATTTGATGTTGCAGAAAGCACCTTCCGGCTTGAAGCACTTGGATGGGTCGTGCCAGGGCTTATTGCACATTGGATTGATAAGCAGGGAATAATAAAAACAGTAAGCATGCTTATAATAACTTCGGTAATTGTACGTTTTTCAGTCATAATATTATACAATGGATCTTTAATGCCTTAATAAAATGAAATTTTTAAAACTTATAAATATTCGTTCAAACTATATCCTTCTTTTTGTTGCATTACTTTCTTTAGGTGCATTTTATATTGTTGAGAACAATAAAATAATGAGAAAAAACAAGTGGTATGACGAAAAGCTTGCAGCTGCAAATTTATGTAAGCATGCCGGACAAACCATTAAAGATTTTTACCTTGGCAATGTAGAATATATTAATAATATGAACGACCCCAATGAGACTGGGTTAATTGGACATGAATATTCATCAATAACTTCTGAACGGGGTTCTTTTTCAGCAAAATCGACTTCAACAAATCCCAACTTTGCAGCACTAATGGTGGAGTTTCTTAAAGAACTTGAAATAAAAGAAGGCGATCATATTGCAGTAGGGCTTACCGGGTCATTCCCTGCTATCAATATTGCTGTCTGTTCTGCTATAAAAACGTTGAAGCTTAAACCAATTATTATATGTTCTGTAGCATCCTCAAGTTGGGGTGCTAATGATCCAGATTTTACCTGGCTTGACATGGCCAAGGTCTTAAGCGATTCAGGAATTTTTAAATTTAATACGGTTGCAGCATCTATAGGTGCTAGCATGGATATAGGAAGAGGGCTGAGTATAGATGGTGTTGAAATGATTAAAGCTTCAATCAAGAGAAATAATACAGAATTTATTTACTATAATTCAATTAAAGAAGACATCTCAAGAAGAATGCAGATATATGACAGTTGTGCTGGAAAAGAATCCATTAAGGTATATATTAATATCGGTGGTGGTATTGCCAGTCTTGGTTCAACAAAAAACGGTGCCAATATACCTCAGGGAATCAATAAAAAAATACCTATGGAGGTATTTAAAGATAAAAGGGGGGTGATTTATGAAATGTCAAAAAGAGGAATTCCTGTTATTCAAATTTCTGATATTAGATCACTGGCTGCAAGCTACGATTTGCCTGAGAAACCAATTCCTTTGCCTCTGCCGGGAAGTGGTGAATTATATGAATCAAAAAAATACAATATGGCTGTTGTAACTCCGATTACTTTGTTTCTTCTGGCATTAATTATTTTTATTATTTACCAAGATAAAAAAAATGTTCGGCTTGGAAAAGAAGTATTGCGGACTGAACAAAAAGAAGATAATGATTTAATACTTTAAAACTTTTATATGAGAAAAAACTTTTTTTTAATTAAAGCATTTTGCTTAATAACTGTGGTGTTTTTTCAGATTAACCTGAATGCCCAAATAAACAAGGTAAAATACAATATCAATGGGAAGAACATAAATTATTATGCTTTATCGCGGGATAGCATGACACACATTTCGGTAAAAGGACCCGGCAAATTAACAATTACTACTCGAACTCGTTTTACAAGTATAACAACTGATAGTCTTTCATACGGTATCGTATATGTATGTGATGATAAAAAATTAAAAGTTCACAAGGTTAAAAAGGTCGGACGCGATGGAAGTAAGGTAACAATTCCCTCATCGACTGATGTTCCGTCAACCCCAAAATCTTTTACAATAAAAGTTGATCCAGAAATTCATGATTATAGTTTTGTTATGCTTGATAAATCGCCTCAGGTTGACCTTATTTATAAGTTTGTAACTGAAGCAGCTCCTAAATGGAAAGAACTGTCTCCACTCGCTGATACAACAACCATAAAAATAAAAGTAGATTCATCAAATATTCAATCTTATTATAAACTATCTTCAACCCACCCACAAAAATTTAAAGTAAAAGGACCATCTTCGCTGAGAGTTTTTACAAGGCTTGAATACAACTATAGCATGCAGGGGGAATTATCCTATCGGGTTATGGTAAAAAGAAATGATACAATAATCGGCACTTTTAAATTATCTACCAAGCCCTCTGTTGAAGCACAATATATAAAAGACAAGAAACATATCCCCGGAACGCTTGAGAAGTTTTATTTAGAAGTTCCTTCGGGAGACAACTCTTATGAATTTGTATTACTGGACAAGCATTTCACTTCTCTTATCAGGGTTTCAAGAAAAAAATAACATCGGGGACTTCTGAAAATTGCTTTTTCTTCGTTGGACTTCAATATTAAAATTATTGACGAATTGTATTATTTAATATGAGTTAATGAATACGCTTCGCTATTTCTCATTAAAATGTAAACTCCGGTTTTAAAATCTTGTCCGCCTCAAAAAATCTAATTTTCAGAAGCCCTATTATATTATTGAGAAAGGCTTTATCAAAAAAAATATTCTATAAAAGAGGGCAGGCTAAACAAAACCTGCCCTCTCTTGTTAAAGATGTTATTTTAAAATTATAAAACCATACATTTTTTTGTTTCTTTTCTATTGGGTGTTTCAAGCTGATAAAAGTAGATCCCCGAACTAACTCTTTCCCCATTCATATTGGTTCCATCCCAATCAATCTTGTGAGTACCCGATTGATAAAATGCTTCCGTCAAGACATTTATTTCTCTGCCATAAATATTAAAGATAGTAATTTTAACTTTTTCAGGATTTTGTATATTAAATAATATACTTGTTGAACCAGAAGCCGGGTTAAAAGGATTTGGGACATTTTGCTCCAATTGACTTAAATTATTTTTAATCTTAACAGGTTCTTTAATTTCAACAGGAGATTGCTCAAGCCCGGTTTCGCTATAATTTACCACAATGTCTCCTTGAACTTGGGATGACCTGACCTGAATAAAATAATAATCATTAGGGATTGGAATTTCCTGTCCTATAGAAAATTTACCCCAATCATCCCAGCAAATAATCCCAACATTATCGAACCATGAGTATGCAGTACCTGAAGCAGGAATTCCACTCCTTAATTGAATATTAAAATATTGGGTACCACTGGAAACATTAAAATCATTATAATAATAAGTCCATGGGGTATCGCCATTTATAACTGAACTAATGTTATCCGTAGCCAAAGGAACGCTGCTATAACGATCATCATAATATTGAACATTAATGGTAACATTATTGGCATTCTGGGTTTTTATGTAGCCCACCAGTGAATATCCGGAAGTTACTGAACGACAAATAATATTTTGTTGCATATCAGTATAAATACTAGAGGGAGAATTTGAAAATACCCTATGCTGGATTGAGCGTAAGCCTGAATAGTGCACTGTATCGCAATAAGTTTCGTTGCTACTACTCAAATCCCAGAGGGTACAGCCTTCATCTTCCATATTGTCAAACCAGATTATTTGTCTTCCAAGGCGAAATTGGTAATTTCCGGAAGGTTGAATTTGATTTACAGAAGAAATATCAGCTTTTTTCTTTAAAGGATAGGGTGCTGATATCCAATTTCCGGTTGTCCCCTGCAGATTGAGCTGTGCTGTTATCACAGTATCATGGGTAATCATGTTGAGTGTATCCATAATAACCTCTGCGATTACTTTTCTTCGATCGACTTTAAGATAAGTGTTCAGCTCCTTTGAACGTTTAGCTAAATCATCCAATAAATATAAACCTAATCCTCCTTTTGCCCTTTTCGGAATAAAATCATCAATATATACCGGAGTAATACTAAACGCATAAAAGCCAGTTTCGTTAACTTTTGTATTCAATATCATGGAAGGACATGTTTCCTGAAAACCAAGATCAAAAACAAAATTACCAAGTGAATGAGCAATTAGTTTTCCATTATAAAGTTCCACAGGTTGAATAATATGTGAATGATGGCATATTACAAGATCAGCACCCAGATCAATGGCATTATGCCTGAATTCTCTATTGCTCTTATCTGGCATAAGGTCAAAAGGAGAATAGTCTTCTTCTTCAAAAGAAAAGGGATTATTTGAATCTTTTTTCGGACTTGTTGAATATTCAATACCGCTATGAAATTCTGCAATGATAAGATCTGAAATTCCAGACACTTCATCAATTTGTTTTTTTAAATAGTATTCATCCATATTTGCAAAACCCGGCTTATTGAAACCGGCATTTAAATAGGGTTGATAGTTATTGTATTGTCCTGTTCGGTCGCTTGATGCCAGAAAAGCAAAATTTACACCTGATTTTGAATAAAAAGTAGGAAGATAGGCTTCATAAGAATTTGCTCCGGCTCCTGAATAAAGAATATTGTATGTTCCTAAAGTGGATTGGGTTTGCTGCAAACCGGGTAACATATAATCCATAATGTGGTTATTTGCAAGTGTAACAATATCGATGCCAGCATAGGATAAACCAGCCACATTTGCAGGAGAACTTTTAAAATATATTGGTTTTGTTGGATGATGTTGTGAAGCTGTTGTGAAAGAGCACTCCAGATTTGCAATTGTTATATCTGCACTATCTCCCAGAAAAGGTTTTGTAGGTGCAAATATAGAATTAACTCCCTGTGTAGGAATAATTCCTCCCGAATATTCATACGCCCTACCCAGCATAACATCACCTACAAAATTTAATTTGATCGGAAAAGATGAGTTTCCCGGATCAACAGCAACATTGCAGCTTGCCCGTCCCCACCTACCAGTAGGATCAACTACCCGAAGTAAAACGGTGTATTGATGGTCATCCTGCACAAGATATGTATGTATTGGATTTTGCATTATACTGGTTGAACCATCTCCGAAATTCCAGAAAAAATTATGTGTAGGGCTATCAGGATCGATAACCTGAGAATTAAATTGAACATCAATGAACTTTTTACCACCAGCTCCTTCATAAGTATTGATAGTTGAATAACTAACAGATACGATAGGACTGGATGGTAAATCCTGAGTGATATTTATTACTTGGTCGAAATAAACAATCCCATTAGAAGATCCATCATTGTCATTTACATAAACGACAGAGGTGATTTGAGGAAGATAACCATATTTTGCCAACCAATCGTCAGCGATCGGGAGTTGAAAAATATTCCATTGATCCTGAGGAAAGTTTCCCTGATATACTGGTATCCATTCATTACTATTCAATTCTTCGGTGCCTGCAAAGGAGTAAAAAAGCACATGTAAACCATCCATAATACCAAACCCCTGAATTTCAGAAGGAGAATCAATGTATGCTGCAACCTGCCAAACATCACCTGAAGCAACAACAACAGGTTGAATATTTTCTTGTTTCCAGGTATTTCCAAATAGTTTAAGAGAATAGGGTGAATTTTGATAAGTGTTAACCGAAATGAGCTGCCAGCTCGAAGGATTTTGGTCTTCTCCCGGATAGGATTGCAATTGTATTATACCACTATCAAAATTTTCAATGGTAACAGATTTATGAGTATTAGGTTTCTTTTGATTGCTGCTATCCATCGTCTCTGCGGTTGATGAATGATATGATATTACAGCCAATGCTATAAAAAACAATGTCTGAATTATTCTAATTTTGATCATGCTATTTAGGTTGAGAAAATGATTTTAATAGTGTAAAGGTAAATAAAAAATTATGAATTTGAGCTTAGTTCTGTTAATAACAGCAATTTATTATTTGCTAATTACAAAATCTATAAAGTTTTTTTCAAAGACACACAAAGTCTGATTAATTTTTCTCACTAAGACGGTATTAAGTTTCTCGCAAAGACGCTGAGACGCAAAAGAACAATTTATATTTCTCGCAAAGACGGGAAGACGCAATTATTTGATTGTTGGAAGTAAAATATGGACGCTGATATTTTATGATCATTGTGCTTTTTTTGCCACCAAAACACAAAAGCACCAAATCTCACCAAATTTAAATACATTCTTTGTGAATCTAGTTGATCGTAATTTGTAGTTTATTGTATAGTGTAC
>DYDE01000105.1 GCA_020718065.1 Marinifilum sp.
TTTATATTGTTTTTGCCATCCCCAATTGTGCCATCCTTCATCAATTTCATTGTTGCCACACCAAAGTGCAATACAAGGATGATTTCGCAAACGTTTTACCACATCAATAGCTTCGTTATGAACATTTTCAATAAAAGAACTATCGCCCGGGTACATTGCACAGGCAAACATAAAATCCTGCCAAACAAGTATTCCTTTTTTATCGCAAAGATCATAGAAATAATCATTTTCATATATGCCCCCCCCCCATACACGCAACATATTCATATTAGCCATTACAGCATTGTTAATAATCCCTTCGTATTTTGTATTATTCACTCTTGGAATAAAATTATCTGCAGGAATATAATTGGCTCCTTTCATAAAAACCGGAATTCCATTTAGTTTAACATAAAAACTTTTTCCTATAGAATCTTTTTCCTGAATAATTTCAATAGTTCTTAGACCTGTATTTATTATTTTAAAATCAATATTCTTGTTTCCTTCTTTTATTCCACAATTAAAATTATATAAGAAAGGTTCTCCCAAACCATTTGTCCACCATAATTTGGGGTTAGAAATCTCAAATTCAATTTTAACATTATTCAAACCCTTTAATATTGATATTTTCTTTTCAATATATACATTGTTAGTATTATTTTCTTTCACATATAAGGTGTATACTGCATTTCTGTCAGCATTGACTTGAAAAACAACTTCCAGTTTTGCTAAATCTTTTTGAATCGATTTTTGAATAATTTGTATGTCTTCAATTTTGGCATCATTCCATGTTTCTATATAAACCACTTTCCATATTCCACAAGTTACAAATCGTGGACCCCAATCCCAACCATATTGATATTGTGCTTTTCGGGTAAAGACTTTTTCATCTCCCGGAAGGGTGTATTTAAGTGTTTGTGCAATTTTTTTTCCTTTCTTAACAGCAGATTCAAAAACAATTGAAAGTTCATTATTTCCTTTTTTTAAAAATGGTTTAATATCTGTTTTCCATGTTCTGAACATATTGTCTGTTTGTAGTATTGGTTTATCATTAAGCAAAATGTTTGCATAGGTATCAAGTCCTTCAAAAACAAGACCAATGTGCTTGCTATTATAAACTGAGTCTGGCACAAAAAAAGCAAGACGGTATTCCCAGTTTTCATTTTCTATCCATTGTTGTTGTTGCTCATTACAACCATAATATGGGTCAGTTATGATTTGATTTTTATATAAATCAGTGTGAACAGTTCCAGGAACATAGGCAGCATAAAATTTCAAATCCCCAACCTTGCGAAACTGCCAGTTTTTATTTAAATCAGTTCTAAAAACATGCTGCGAATAAACTTTTGAAGTATCTATAGAAAACACAATACACAGAATACTTAAGCAGTATATTATATGGCTAAAATATTTATTTTTCATTTTATTTTATTTGAATTTAGCAAATTTAAAAATATTTCAATGAATATAAACCCATAACATTAAATTGTAAAGCTTAAATTATAACTTTGCACAAAATTTAACTGATGTTTCAATCGCATTTAGGTGAAATAATTGCTTTAGGTACTGCCATTTGCTGGACTGCAACAGCGCTAACTTTTCAAAAAGCAACGAGCAGGGTTGGTTCTTTGTCGGTAAACATTTTAAGGTTATTATTGGCATTGGTTATATATAGTGTTATTTCCTTATTTATTCGCGGAACTTTAATCCCGCTTGATGCTTCAAGACATATATGGATTTGGATGACGATCTCAGGCCTGGTAGGTTTTGTGTTTGGTGATTTTTTTCTTTTCAAATCATACGAATATGTGAGTGCACGTATTTCTATGCTTATGATGTCGTTGAGTCCTCCTATTGCTGCATTTATAAGTTGGTTGGTATTGGGAGAAACAATGACTATTAAAGCAATGTTTGCAATGCTTGTTACTTTGATAGGAATAGTTACAGTAATCACTGAAAAGAAAAAGTTTGCCCAAAACAATACTGAGAAGAAAAATAAAATAAAAATCAAATATTCAATCAGGGGTTTGATATTTGCATTTGGAGGTGCCATAGGGCAAGCTGGTGGTATCGTTATTAGTAAATATGGAATGGCAGATTATAGTGTTTTTGCAGCTACCCAAATCCGAATTATTGCAGGAAGCATTGGTTTTGTTGTACTTGTTTTTCTTATGCGCCAATGGGGACAATTTTTTGTTGCTGTTAAAGATAAAAGAACCATGCTATATATAAGCGTAGGTGCATTTTTTGGACCTTTTATTGGTGTTTATTTGTCCTTATTATCTGTTAGACACACAACAGTGGGTATTGCTTCAACCATTATGGCTATAATTCCAATTCTGATAATCCCACCTGCAATTATTTTATTTAAAGAAAAGGTTACCATCAAAGAGATTATAGGTTCTATTATTACTGTTGGGGGAGTGGTGTTGTTTTTTGTTTAATTGTTTTCTTACAATTCAACTATTTCATCGTTTTTTTTTATTTGAGAATTATAAAGAGTAGCTTAATGTGCGGCAAAAAAAGGTGAAAGTGTCTTGCTTTAGCCAAAATGTTTCTCGCTTAGGTAAAAATGTCTCTCGCTCAAGTAAAAATGTGTCTCGCTTGGTCGGGAGAATGTATCGCTTGGGAAAAAAAGTGTCTCGCTTGAGCAGGAGATTGTCTCGCTTGGTCGGGAGAATGTCTCGCTTGAGAAAAAAAGTGTCTCGCTTGGTATGGAGGACTCATACATTAGCAGGAAAGTGTCTCGCTCGGTCGGGAGAATGTATCGCTTGGGAAAAAAAGTGTCTCGCACGAGAAAAAAAGTCATTCGCACGATCGGAAAAGTCATTCGCACGATCGGGAGAATGTCTTGCTCTGGGAATAAAAGTATTAAGATTTTATTTGAGAATGATTTGACAAGTGGACGGGTTGATTGTTGGTCGGACTTACGCTAAGCGATAGTACAAATATCGCTTTGAACATAATTGATTTTGTAAATCAATATTAATAAAATAACAATCCATTTTTTATCTTTGCATAAATACAAATTTATATCAACTGGAGGTTATGGAATCATTAAAAATAATGAAAATTGCAAATTTTCATGTGTTCAAAGCGGCATTACAAATGCCGCTTAGCGAGGAATTTAATGAAAATAGAATATTAATAAAATATATAAAATGCGTTTATTAGTTTTAGTATTAATGGTTCAGTTTTATAGTCAAACAATATTGGCTCAGGATAATATTAAGAAAATAATTTATAAAGATTTATTTTTAATAAATGATTTATATAAAGGAGTTATAATTCAGAATAAACAAACAGTTTTAAGAATCCAAGAAAATGGAGATACAACATTAAGTACTAAATTGCTTAATAACATTACAGATGAATATGATCGAGTGAAAATAGTTGAAATAGATAGTTTATCTAGTTTCTATTTTGTAAAAGCAAAAATTATGTTAACACCAAATGGATCTTTCAATTCACTATTTGATAGCGTTTTTAAGTTTGTATTATACAAACAAGATAACATATTTTATAAAGTAGATGGATTTATAATTTCTGAAATAGAAATTATTAATGGTTTCCCAATTTACATAATATGTAATTATCTGGATCTGGGTTATTTTAATTCAAAAAAATTAAAAAAATATATAATATATAGAAAAACTGATAAAATTAAGAATTATTTATCTGTTTCTATTTTGGAAAAAATTTCATTATTAGGATATGAAATTAATTCCAAACCTTACGTTCTTGATTTATTAAATTACCTTTACTAAGCAGCATTACAAATGCCGCTTAGCGGGCTATTCTAATACCACTACTTTGCTCCAGCATATTTATAAATCCTTATTAGTAATAATAAAACGCATTACACATTCATCATGTGGTTTTGAATCTTTTGGAAAATATTGCCAATTATTTCTATTATAAATATCTTTTTTAATTGTTATGCTATTACTTTTATGAATAAAGATAGTATCGTCAAATAAGTATTCAATTTCCATTTTATTTATATCATCCCCCGCTAAGCTCAATGTTCGGCAAAAGCTAAGCGTAATTTATAATTACGCTTTGAATATAATTGATTTTGCAAATCAACATTAGTCTAGTTACAAATAAAAAAGATAAAAGTCAACTACTGTGAAGTGGTTGGCTTTTAAATTTTATAAAGCAAAGTTTATTTTTGAATAAACGCTAGTAAATAATTAATTTCATTATCTGTAATAGTTTCTTTCTCTTTTTTGTCGTAAATAGAAAGCAAGTAAATGTTATTTTCAGTAAGCTGGATATAAGATATAATTCTTGCACCACCTGATTTTCCTTTTCCCTTGCTTGCAATAGCTATTCTTATTTTGTAACAATGGTTTGTTAACGCAACACCTTGTATGGGATTATTTTCCAATTCATTCAACAATTTAGCAAATTCGGTTTTTAGTGATGGATATTTTTTTACTAATCTTTTGAGTTGCCTGTCGAATGGGGGTATGGTGTAAATATTATAATTCATTAAGCAAATCTTTAGCAGGGCGGGCTTTTAACTTTCCTTGTTTAACAAGATTAAGATTATCAACAGCCTCTTTGATATCCTCCATAAGTTCCGCTTTTTCGGGAGAAATAGTTTTTGTTTTCACAAAAGAAAAGCTTTTAAGCAGTTCCATAAAGAAAGAAGCTTTATTGTCGGGAATGTCCAAAATTACTTTCATTTTTTATTTAATATTAAAAGATTGCGTATAGCTATTAAGAATTCTTTGACAATTATAATTAACTATTATACCTACAAAGGTAGTTAAAAAACTAATTTTAAAAAAAAATTAAGTTCTCTTTTAATTTAGAAAATTCTATACAGCAAGCATTCTCCGCTAAGCTTAAAGTTCGGCAGAAGCTAAGCGCAATTTGTAATTACGCTTTGAACATAATTGATTTTATAAATCAATATTCATAAAATAACCATCCATTTTTTATCTTTGCATAAACACAAATTTATACTAACTGGAGGTTATGGAATTTATTAATTTAATGATAATTGCAATTTTTTATATGAATAAAGCGGCATTACAAATGCCGCTTAGCGGGGGTAAACACAAAAAAATGAAGTTCAATCGATACAAACATATAATGCTAATTTACTAAATAAACCTGAATAAAATATGAAATACTTGTTTTTATTATTTTGTAATATATTCGTGTGCAATATGAATGATGTTAGTAATTATTTGATTATTAAAATAAGTACTGATAATATTACTTTAAAAAGTTATAATAGTAATGATAATAAGCTATTGAAAAATGAAATTTTTAAAATATATGAGTCAAATTCAAAAAGATTTTTCGTTTACGAAAAAGATTCTGTTTATATTGATTATGATGCTAAGCCTATTTTTAAAGAATCTTTAATTAAGTATTTTGCAAAAAAAATTAAAGTTCCTAAAAATGAACTATCTAGTGATCATTTTACTTTACTGATAGCTTTTATAATTGATAGAAACGGGAAGATAATTAATAAGGGATATTTAGGTTATTGTAGTAACGAAGGTTATAAAAAACAAATTGTAAATATTCTAGATAATTTTAATTTGAAACCTAAACCTGCAAAAGTAGATAATAAAAATGTAGCTGTTTTATACAGTTTTAACTTAGATTTTTTCGATAATGAATTTTTGAAGTATAATAAAAATTAGTTCTCTGGTTGGTCGTAGCTTGTAGTTCATTGTTTAGTATAATATTTCCCCCTGCAACCACACGAGTCCTCTCGTGTGGTAAGTAACAAAATAATTTATAAATTTGTATTATGAGCTGGGAGTAGTAGTTGTAAAGCAGATTGCCACACGATGCAATCGTGCGGCAGCGGTGTTTTAAAGCGACATTACAAATGCCGCTTAGCAAGGCTTAGCAGGAAAATTAATTACTATCATGTTCTGTTCTTAGAATAATTTCATTCTGCAAATCTTCACCCAGGTCATTAAAATAATCGCTATAACCGGCTACACGTACAATCAGATCTCTGTGCTTTTCTGGATGTTGCTGGGCTTCTTTTAAAGTAGCTGCCGAAACAACATTGAATTGAATATGGTGCCCATCCAAACGAAAATAACTTCTTATCAGGCTGCTAAGTTTGGCAATGTTATCATTATTTTCAAAAAACTGTGGAGAAAATTTCTGGTTGAGCAAAGTGCCGCCGGTTTTGATCTGGTCGATTTTTGAAGCAGATTTAATAACAGCTGTAGGTCCTTTGCTGTCGGCTCCCTGCACGGGTGATATGCCTTCTGATAATGGTTCTTTTGCTTTTCTGCCATCGGGCATAGCATTGATTTTTGTTCCAAAATAAACATGTGAGGTAGTGGGAAGCATATTTATTCTATGTGTCCCTCCTCTGGAGGTGGGGCGTCCATTAACAGCTTGGTAAAACAAATCAAATACGATAAGTGCATTTGCATCTGCTATATCGTCATCATTTCCATATTTTGGGGTGTTGTATATCAAATCATACCTCAAATCATCATAACCAACAAAATTCGAATTCAAGGCTTGCAAAAAGTATTTCATTGTTACATTTTTGTTATCAAAAACATGATACTTTATTGCAGTTAAGCAATCTGTAATACTGCCAAGTCCCACACCCTGAATATAACTGGTGTTGTATCGTGCTCCTCCTGCATTGTAATCTTTCCCATTCGCAATGCAATCATCAATAAATAATGAAAGAAATGGAACAGGAAGGTAGATAGCAAACAATTTCTCAATTACATTGTTGCCTTTAATTTTTATATCAATAAAATGATTGAGTTGTTTGCGGAAAGCTTCTGTTAATTCTTCAAATGAATTAAAATCCTGAGGATTACCTGTTGTAATGCCAATTTGTTTATTTGTTAACGGGTCTGTTCCATTATATAATGTAATCTCTAAAACTTTGGTCAAATTAAAATAGCCGGTAAGTATATAACTTTCTGTTCCAAAAGCACCACTTTCCACACATCCACTTGCACCTCCGTTGCGGGCATCTTCTATTGATTTTCCCTGACGCATTAATTCCTGAACAATAGCATCTGTATTGAAAATGGATGGCTGACCATATCCTGTCTTTATTATTTGTAATGCCCGATGTATAAAACTATCAGGGTTCTTTTTACTCACTTGTATCATAGAGCTTGGTTGTAGTAAACGCATTTCTTCTATAACATCAAGTATAATATACGAAAGTTCATTCACCGCATCCGAGCCATCTTGTTTTAGACCGCCTAAATTTATTAAAGCAAAGTCTGTATATGTATTGCTTTCCAGAGCGGTAACTCCGACCTTTGGTGGAGATGGGTGGTTGTTAAATTTCACCCAGAATGCCTGCAACAGTTCAATTGCTGTATCTTTTGTTAAACTTCCGTTTGCAATTTCTTTTTGATAAAAGGGAAGGAGGTGTTGGTCCAGTCTGCCCGGATTAAAAGAATCCCATGGATTTAATTCTGTGATTACTCCAAGGTGGACAAACCAATAATATTGCAATGCTTCATGGAACGTTTCAGGGGCATTTGCTGGTACTCTTCTGCATATATCTGCAATATGAATTAATTCAGCTTTTCTTTTTTGATCATTTTCTTCTACTGCAAGCAATTCTAATTTTAGTGCATGTCGTTCAGCAAACATTATTAATGCTTCTGCAGTTATTTTCATTGCCTGCAATTCTTCTCTTTTTTCAAATGCCTGAGAATCGTTATAGAAATCAAGCTTACTTATTTCAATTTCAATATCATTGATGATATCAAGCATCCCTTTTTTGTAAATCTTATTACCCAGCACCGTATGTCCTGGTGCTCTTTGTTCCTGAAATTCAGTAAATATTCCTGCCTCGTAAGATGCCAGCCAATCGGGGGACATCATTTTCAACATACGTTCGCGGTGACTTTTACCTTTCCAAAAAGGAATGATAATTTCTTCGTATGCTTTTCGTGTTGCTTCATCAACTTTAAATGATACTTTTTCCCGATTATGAAGTATTTCCAAATCTGTTAATGTATGAAGATTCACTTCAGGGTAAGTAGGAGTGGCTTTAGGAGCTGGTCCTCGTTCGCCTACAATAAGTTCATTTTCATTGATACATATACTTTTGTTCTGCAATAAATATTTAAAACACAATGCTCTTTGCATCGGGTAAGCGTATTCAAATGTGATCCCTTGCTTGTAAAAAGCAGTAACCAATAATGCTCTTTCTGCAGACAAGCAGTTAACAGCATTCAAACTTTCTTCCCTTAATTTTTTTATTCTTTCGTTCATAGGTTTTTTAATTTTAAATCATTAGTGCCCGATTAAAACTTATGAGATTCATCGCTACGCTCTGAATGACAGTTTGTTTCTAAATAACATAAGGGGGGAGGAGGTTGGGGGTGGCGAAGCCGCCCCAACCTCCTCCCCTCAAGAGCAAATTGTCTGTCATTCAGAGCGAAGTGAAACGAAGCGATGAATCTATAATTCATTTTTATAATTTTATCGGACAATAGTGATTTTAAATCGTAAATCCAAAATCGCAAATCGTAAATCATTTATCCTCCAATCTTTACTTTAAAACCTTTTGTTTCAATGAAATCACCAAGTTGTATTGTATCTTCTTTTTTCATGCTTTCTATATCTTGCAATGGGTTTTGCTTTGCCAATCTATTATACTTATTAACTCCAATTTTATGATAAGGTAAGAGATGTACTTCCTGAACCCTGTTTGGTAAGTCTTCGAGCATGTATGCAATAGCATCCATATTTCTTTTTGTATCTGTAATTCCCGGGATTACAGGAATACGAATTATAATATTTGCCTTATGTTGTGAGAGAAATTTTAAGTTTGCTGTTATTACTTCGTTAGAGCAGCCTGTATATTTGAGATGAAGATTGTTATCGATTAGTTTTAAGTCAAATAAGAATAAATCAATCATAGGCAGGAGTGCCGAAAAAACAGAAATTGAAGCATAACCACATGTATCTAGTATGGTATGAATGTTTTTTTTCTTACATTTATTAGCCAATTCAACAAGAAAATCAACCTGCATGCATGGTTCTCCACCTGAAAAAGTAACTCCACCATCCGATTCTTCATAAAAAACAGCATCTTTCATCAGATCACTTAAAATGTCATCTGTTTCTATATATTTACCAACATTCTTTTGCTGCGAATAAACTTTTTCTTCTAATTTGTGCGATACCTCTATCGTCTGCACCTTGTATTCCTGACTCTCTGGATTATGACACCACCAGCAACGAAGCGGACAACCTTTAAAAAAGACAGTCGTCCTAATGCCAGGTCCATCATTCACCGAATACTTCTTAATATCAAATATCAACCCTTCCATTAGCAATTAACAATTAGTAATTAACAATTAGCAATTAACACAATTTCCTTTTATCTTTTCCCTTTCACCTTTTCCCTTTTACCTTTTCTGACTTCCGACTTCGGTCTTTTCATCACCACATCATCAAATCTTTTTCACTTTTAACTTTTCACTTTTATCTTTACTTTACCTTTCTATCTTCATATCCAGCCATTTCTCAAGTGTCTTATAAGCCAGTTCTTTTTGATCCTTAGGTAGATTTAAAATACGTGTTGTATGATTACCCCCTTTTTTAACAATTTTCACAGCATTTGTTTTGTCCGAATTGTTTGCTTCGCAGGATGACCATGGATCCAATTCCCCATACAGATAGAGCATATTATTTCCTTTGCTTTTTATAAATTCATCCACTTCCTGCAATGGTTTGGGATTATAAGTGATGGTGACATTGGCAGGAGCCATAAACGAATAGGTGGGTTTATCAATGTATTTGATTAATCCTTTAAAAGGAGTGATGTCGTAATTATAATATCCTGTTTCGGTGAGCGCCTGATAGAAAAAAGTTGATAAGTCAGACACCGAAAAGTAATCAAAACTTGAAATCTGAGAAAAATGTGTGAAAATTTCGTTGATAGAAGCATTCTTTTCTGGAATCAAATTACAATCATCCGACCATTGCCAAAAGGAAAATGCATACTCCAAAACGGTATATTCAAATGCAGCCTCCATACTAACTCTGAATTTATATCCCTTATCTATAACATACTCACGAAACATTGGATATATTTTATTTCTGTTATGTAAAAGCAATTTCTGAAAATTAAGTACTTTTTCTCTGCACTCTTTGGAACCAACAGTGTTGAAAAAATCATAAGCTCTTGGGTCTTCAGGAGAAAAAGCGATAGGACAAACATATCCAACAGTTACATCCACATCATCCGGAAAATATCTTCTGTAATAAACAGCTGTTTGACCTCCTTTACTAATTCCGGTAGAAATCCACTTGCTTTTATATATCTTTTTAAATGATTCCAAAATGCTGTGATGATCATTCGCTGCCTGAAAAATAGTTAAATACACCCATTTGTATTGCAAAGAATCAGGTACTGAAGCACCAAAAAAACGATGTTCTACCCTTATCTGATTCGCTTCCAAAATTTTGCTTAGTTCATGAATGTAGTTCTTTTCAGCACTATATCCTTCTGTTTCATATACTACTGGTTTTGAAAAATCGCGGTGAGAGATATAGACCCTTTGGAGAAAATGTTCTCCATTTGGATTATTATGATCCAGTGCTTGCCAGAACATGATTTCATAAGCTTCTTTGAATCCAACACTTGCTTTTATCTCTTTAATTTCCTTTACTTCCGGAATAGATTTCAGCAGATCATATAATTCAGTTGCAAACAATAGATTTATTGAAGCAACAAACACTATTATACCCAACAGTGTTCTTTTAAAAATGTTGTTTTTATTCATAAAATTGATTTTACTTAATGATAGCACGATATAATATATAGAAAAATTATACTTCCAGATTTTACGCTAATAAAAAATAAATGCTTTAAACGTTTAGAAGAGAAAATAAAATAAGAAATGAAATTGCTAGCAGATCCAGCACTCATACAAACCACGCCCGAATTTATGATACAAAGTAAGTTTAAAATTCCTGGAGACCATACACGTGATTTTTTAGTAATACAAAAATAATCAATTTTTAAATTACTTAATCATTAAATTAAAATATTAAATCACCACATCCCTTTTCACTTTAACCTTTAACCTTTCCCCTTCATCCAACTTTCAACTTTATCCCTCGATCTTCTCTTTTGTTTTCGAGCATTCCGGACACCAATTTCCAAAAAGTAAATTTTTGATAGAAGTGATCCATTTATGCTTCTTTTCACATTCCCATAAAATAGCCATATGGATATTAGTTATTTTTTCAGTTAGACATTTTCCATTTCTTTTAGTTGCTAAATTCATAACTTCTTCCATAGTAATATCACCTTTTCTGCATTCAGGGCACCAGTTTCCTCTAAATAAACTACGAGGGCTTGCATACCATATATGTCCAAGTTCGCATTGCATTTGTAGGGGTTTCACATTGTTTATATACTTATCTGATAAACATTCCCCTCTGTTTTTGGCTGCAATTTCCTGTACCTCTTTAATAGAATGAAATTTTTTACCACTATTGCACTTTTTGCACCATGCTCCATTCAATACACTACTATAAGTATCTCTCCATTGATGTTCCTTTTCGCATTGCCATAAAAGTCGTGTTTTTAAATCTTTTATGTTTTCTATTAAACATTTCCCTTTTTTTTCAGCAGCCAGGTTGTTTATATCATCTATTGTTATATTATTAAGTTTGCATTTACGACACCAACCTCCATTAAATAAATTTCGCGGACGTGTTTTCCATATATGTCCTTTCTCACATTGCATCTTGATGGGAGTAATGTTGTTGATATAATTTTCCGACAAACATTTACCATTGTGTTTTGCTGCTAATTCGTGTAATTCTTTAATCGAATGAAAATTTTTTTCACTATTACATTTTCGGCAATATGTTACTTTCATCAAATATGGATGTGATATTTTCCATCGATGATTATTTTCGCATTGCAATTCAATTGCTTTTGAATTATTTATATCTTCTGTTAGTAGCTTTATATTTTTCTTTCTGATAATTTCTTTTATGTCTTTAATGGTATCCTCTTTTATGCATTCCTTACACCAGTCACCTTTATAAATTCTTTCCAGCTTCCATTTCCATATATGTCCTTTTTCGCATTGCAGCAACACGCGATTACTTATATTACGGCAATCGCCGGATATAATTTTTCCTCCCTTGTTTTTAAGTATTTCTAATGTTTGTTCAATTTTTATAAGTTTTTTACTATTATTACAGATAGGGCACCATCCGCCTTTAATGATATTCACTGCTTTGCTTTGCCAAACATGTCCATGTTCACATTCCCAATTAAGAAGTGAATTTTTATCAATAATTTCTTCAGATAAGCATTTTCCATTTTTTTTTGTTGCTAATTCTTGCAATCTTTCAATGTTAATAGATCTTCTATTTTTAGAACACTCCAGACACCAGCTCCCATAAAGTATATGTTGAGGTAATGCATCCCAAATATGCCCTTTATTGCATTCGAATTTAATTTTGGCATGAAATTTTACAAACTTTTCTGATAAACATTTCCCTCCCTGGCTTTCTGCACAGTCCTGCAATCGTTTCAATATCCCATCTTGATATTTAATTTTTTTGCACTGTGGGCACCAATGACCACGTTTCATATATTGAGGACTCATAGTAAATATATGACCCTCCTTACAAACCCATTCGTGCAAATTCCCTATGCCGTTATATTTTTTACTCAGACATTTACCACCATTTTCTTTAGCTATTTGCTGCATGTGCTGCAAAGTGTAATTTACCATTTTTCTAAAACGACTAATTAATATTTATTTTTACCATTACAATTTTTCAAAGTAAAAATACAAATAATTTTATTTTTCATCATATTATTTCGATTTTTTGAATAAAATCTTCCAACGTTTCATTCTAACATCAACAAATCATCACATTTCCTTTTTTTAAACTAATATAATAAAAAAAAACAGCCACCCCTTCCATAAATCCACAAAACGCAGATGTTATTTAGGATGACTGTTTCAATCATTCAGCGCAGCATGCTAAGCAATTTGCGGGCCGTTCATCGATTAAAAAGAAAGTATCGCTTTAAAAGTCCCGTTTACTATTCCTTTTCCGTATGTCCACATCTTTCTCTCATTTCTGCTTTAAACTTTTCCCTTTCTTCGGGACTCATGTGCATCATTTTCGAATGGTTGTGGTGCATTTTATGATGACTTTTCCCTCCCGGAAAACCACCAAACAATATCTTCGCCAAAACCAATATGCCCAATGCCTGCCAGAATGTAATGGTGCTTACACCTATTACTGATGGAAGTATGCTGTTCCATAGAAACATCACCACTACTCCAAATAAAAATATACCTGCTGCAATTGCTGGGGGAATCAAAAGAATTCTTTTTATCCAGTATCCTTTTCCCCGTTCTTCTCTACAATAATTCATAATTTTTAAGATTTAAATTGTTAATAATCGTTTTTACATATTTTTAAGCCGTTCACGCAGGTGCACAACAGCGTAACGCTTTCGCGATATGATCGTCTTAATGCTTTCACCGCATTTGTCAGCTATTTGTTGTAGTGTCATATCTTCCAACTCGTTCATCACAAACACCTCCCTTTGTTTTTCCGGCAATTCATTCAAGGCAGCATAAAATACCTCTCTGAAATTTTTCCTTTCCAGTTCTGTTTCCGGATTTTTTCCGTCCGAAAGCAAATTCTCTGGAAACACCAGTTCCCCTTCTTCATCCTCATAAGCAAGTTCTTCCAACGATTGTGTTGTTTGTTTTCTGCTTTTATCCACAATCCTGTTTCTGCTCACCCGATAAAGCCAGGCACTCAGTTGTTCTATTGGTTCAATGTCCACGATCGAAGTCAGACTATACCATACATCCTGCAGAATATCTTCAGCATCTTCATCATTTTTTACACGACTACGTATAAAATTAAACAAACGCTTTCCGTAATTCTTTACAGCATTCTGTATGATCTGTTGTCGCTGCACCATCGATATTGCAATTAATTCGTCCATATAATTATGTAAACGAATGAAAAACGAAATTACTTTAAAATACTTTAAAATTTTTAATAAATATTTGAGACCGCTAATTCAACTCAAATCCAAAATCCCCACATCATCACATCAAGGTGAAAATATTGTAATCTAGAAAGTAAATAAATCTCAGCCTCGTAGAGGCGATATTATGGTAGCATAGCAAGTGAAATCAAAAAAGCAGCCTCGTAGAAGCGACATTATTTAATACAATTTTGACAAACACAAACACAAAGCTTGCTTTCGTATTTGCATTTAAAGACGGAGAAACAAATTACTTGTCAAAATACATCCTCACTTCCATTCTGTTTAATTCGCTAATATTCAGCAACATTTTTTCAAAAAATAATTGAAAAACATTGTAAAAATTTAAAACATTACTTAATTTTACAAACATTATTAAACCCAATTAAACAATTACGAACATGAAAACAAAAACAATTACATTATTAACATTATTTACGATTATCAGCTTTTCTGTATTTGCTCAGCTAAACCCGGTAAGCAATTTATATTACAATCAAACCTATCATTTTCCATCTTATTGTCCCAGTTACAATTGCTTCGAATTGTCATGGAATGCACCAATAGCTTCAAATGACACATTAAAAGGATATAATGTTTATAAAGACCAGCTTCTATACCTATACACAACCCAAACCCAGGTTTCTTGTTACCAAACTATTCCTTGTCCATATACTGATTTTTACTTTAATTATCCTTTTTGGATAAAGATAAAAGCTGTTTACAATCACAACAATGTAGAATCTATTGCAAACGATTCGGTTCATGTTTATCAGTTAGCACTAAATATTGAAGAAAAAAACAGCAATGACTTTGTGGTTGTCAATAATCCGGTAAAAGCCGGCGAAAACATAGGACTATTATTTCCTGCCATCAGTTCAAACAAATGTATTTTAAAAGTTGTTTCTCAGAATGGCCAAACAATCAAGCAGTATGATTTGAAAAATGTTTCCAACTCCATCGTAAATATTTCAACTACCCAGCTTTCTCCGGGTATATACCTTATTACCCTGCAACTCGATGGTAAAACACTTTCAACAAAGCTGATAATACAATAAATACCAATATAAGATACAA